>JAFMEA010000139.1 GCA_017856985.1 Planktomarina sp. | reverse complement strand
GAAGATTGTGATTGACGACAAGTTGCCTGCCGATTTGTCGGACATGTCAGCAACTTTAACCAAGTTTAAGGCATTGAAGCCTGACATTCTTCTGATTTCAGGTCACTCGAAAGGCGCAGCAACTGCTGCACGTCAGATCGAAGAAATGAAAATTCAGGCTCCTGTCATTGCTTACACACATTGTGAAGCTGCAAAGGTGCACGAAAAATTTCCAAAATCAGCTGTTGGCGTAATGTGCCCAACGCAGTGGTTAGATAATCTTCCAAAGCAAGACAAATATTTTGGTGATGCTGCGAAGTGGAATGCGGATTTCAAGAAAGTCCACCCAAGTTACACAGAGGTGCCTTATCAGACAGCCCAGGCTTCAGCTGCGGTCCTAGTATTTAAGGATGCTTTTGAGCGTGCAAATAGCTTTGATCAAGATAAAGTCCGTGATGCTTTGGCAGCAACCGATATGGAAACTTTCTATGGTGATATTCGGTTTGCACCTGAAGGTAATAACATTGCCAAGCCAATGTTCTATCGTCAAATCCAGGCTGATGGGACATACAAGCCTATTATCACTCACAAAGATATGGACTTCCCGCGCAAAGTTAATTACTAGTCTGCGGCCTAATAACTTTTGGGAAGCCCCCTTTGGGCTTCCCTCTCTTTTTGCGTCTCCCTATTTTCTAGTGAATGTGGGTTGGAGGAATTATGTTAGATAATCTTCAATTGCTGTTTGTTTATGCACCGGTGATGAATGTTCAAATGATACTGGACGGTATTTTTGTGGGTGCCGTTTTTGCCCTGTCAGCTTATGGTTTGGCTCTTGTTTGGGGTGTGATGAACGTTAAAAACTTAGCCCAGGGTGATTTTGTCATTTTAGGGGGCTACGTCGCCTTTTCGCTCTACAAAATGGGCGTGCATCCGGTTTTGTCGATCCCCATAGTAGCCGTAGTGATGTTTATGTTTGGTTGGCTGGTCTATATATCTATCATCAGACGAGTTATCGATAACGATATGTTTGTTTCACTACTCGCAACTTTTGGCTTATCGCTTTTATTGCAGCAGGTAATGAATCTAATTTATGGGCCAGAAGTGCAAACTATCGACTCTCATTTCCCCATAGCAACGATGTTTGATGATTTTGTTACCATACCAATGGTTAAAGTCGTTTCGTTGATCTTGGCGGCAGCTTTTGCGGCTACAGTTGTGATTTTTATGAAAAAATCTCGCATGGGTCAGGCTATTCGTGCAACTGCGCAGGATGCGCGTGCGGCACGTGTGCTCGGCATCAATACAGATAATGTGTTTGCGTTCACATTTTCATTGAATGCTTCGATTTGTGGCGTTGCTGGCGTTCTTGTTTCAATGATTTGGGTGCTGCAGCCTTTCTACGGCATCGTTTATTCCCTTCGGACATTCGCTATTGTGACTGCCGCCGGCCTTGGCAATTTGCCAGCTGTGATTGGCATGAGCTTCGCACTTGGTTGGGTTGAGCAATATGCTGGTATTATTGCCGGTGCTGAATGGCAGGTTGCTGCGGCGGTCTTTATGCTTCTTGGAGTTCTTATGTGGCGGCAAATTCAATTGCGGCGCCAGCGGCAGGTGGTACGGTAATGACTAAAAATCAAACTCTTCTCTATTTGGCAATTGCAGTATCAGGTGTCCTTGGCCCGATCCTTTTTCCAAACTATATCCAACAAATGGCCGTTCTTTGGGTTATGGTTCTCATGGCGTCAACGTGGGATATCACGGGTGGCCAGATGGGGTATAACTCACTTGGCAACATCACTTTCTTTGGTGTTGGCATGTATGTCTCGGCGGTCATACAGGTGTCTATGTTCTATGACATCGGGCTTTACACCGCGTCATATGGCGCGATTAAGCCAGAATTCACCGACGAACAGTACTTTACTGGTTTGGCAATGGGCATCCTTGCAGCTGGTGTCGTGTGTGTCGTTCTCGCTCGTTTGCTGGGTACTGTAGTTTTTGGCCTTCGCGGGCCATATTTTGCGATTGGAACGCTTGGGGTAGCTATTGCGGCAGGTCAGATCGCGGGAACGATTGACACGATCGGTGGTGGTGCTGGCATCTCGATGCCGTTTTTACCGTTGGACATTCAATATCGGTCAATCTTCTTTTACATAATCTGTTTTTCGCTTGCGATCTTGTCACACTTCACTATCCGCTGGATGTTTTCGACTCAGTTTGGTTTGGCTGCAAATGCTATTCGTGATGATGAAGATAAAGCTGAAGCAATGGGTATCCCAACCATGAAATACAAACAATTTGGTTGGGGTGTTGCGGCTTTCTACATGGGTTGCATTGGCGCAGTGTTTGGAAATATGGTTGGCTACATTGAGCCGATTGAGGTGGCATTTCCAGCGCCGACATTCGGAATTTTCATGGTGGCAATGGCGCTTCTCGGCGGCAAGGGCACCTTGTGGGGTCCGGTTCTCGGAGCGGTTCTGTTCCATGTTGTCAAAGAAACTACTTGGACTTATCTGCTTGGTTGGCAGTGGGTGGCCCTTGGCCTGATCTTAATTGTTAACATCGTTTATTTTCAACAGGGCATCATGGGCTGGTTACAAACCAAATATCCAGAAAAGTTTGGCATTGTAGTTGATCAGTCCACAACACAAGCGAAAGAGGAGGCGTAAATGGCTGACCCAATTATCACAGTTAATAACGTCTCCAAAGCTTATGGTGGTGTTAAAGCAAATGTTGATATCTCATTGACAGTTGAGCGCGGCTCAATCACTGGAATTATTGGGCCGAACGGTTGTGGTAAAACCACATTGTTCAACTCAATTGTGGGCTATCACCCGATCGACACTGGTTCGATCAAATTTGACGATACTGAAATTTCTACGCTTCGCGTTGGTGACATCGCGCGGCTTGGTATGTTGCGGACGTTCCAGCAGACCCGTATTTACGGCAAAATGGACTGTGTTGATAACATGCAAATCTCGGTATCGCATCGTGATGGCTCAAAAAATTCAATGTTTGCAAGCCGTCGTGGTGAAATCCGCGATCGTGCCGAGCATTTGCTTGAATTTGTTGGTCTCTATTCCAAGCGTAATCTGATTTCGGGCGATTTGTCCTTTGGTCAGCAAAAGCTGTTGGAATTTGCGATGGCATTGATGAACGACCCAAAGGTACTTCTTCTTGATGAGCCAACTGCCGGAATTAACCCAACTTTGATCAATGGTTTGATCGATCGGTTAAGACGGGCCAATGAAGAGCTTGGCATCACCTTGTGCGTTATCGAGCACAATATGCGGGTAATCATGAATCTAGCTTCGAATATCTACTGCCTGTCAAACGGCAAGATGTTGGCAAGCGGCAAACCAGAAGATTTGCAGAATGATCCACGCGTTATTGACGCGTATCTTGGAGGGCACTAATGGCCAAAGAACCGGTAAAAAAGACCGCTGCGAAAGCTGCTGCGGCAAAAAAAGCATCAGCCAAAAAGCCAGCATCTAAAGCAGCTGTGTCGAAAAAAGTTGCTGTTAAAAAGGCACCGGTGAAGAAGGCTGCCGTGAAAAAAGCACCAGCCAAAGCTGCCGTGAAAAAAGCACCAGCCAAAG
>JAFMEA010000138.1 GCA_017856985.1 Planktomarina sp. | reverse complement strand
AACTAATAAACTTGTGGTAAGGTTTTTATAATAAGGTTTCAGGCTTTATTTTATTCGAATTTACTTGACCTTTTGGCTCTCCGACTATTGAACCCGTTATAACCCAGTCTCGGGTGGAATGAAGCATGGTAGGATCATATGGACGACCAAAATAAAAACCTTCTTTTAGCAACGGGCCTAAGTTTTGCTGTTATGCTTGCCTGGTTCGCAATCGCTCCACCTCAAAGTCCTCCACCGGCAGTGGAGGATGTCTCCGACACGTCTCCTGTTGCAAATACAAACTCAAATACTGATGTAAGTACAACCATCATATCTGGTAGCGCCAAATCTGTAGCGGAAGCCGGTAGAATAAAAATAAATACGCCACGTTTGGAGGGTTCTTTATCACTTTTGGCCGGACGTATAGATGATCTTCGGTTGAAAGATTATACTGAGACAATAGAAGAAGGCTCACCAATTGTTACATTGCTCTCACCCGAGGGCTCTGCCAATGCTTACTATGGCTTAAACGGATGGGCTGCCGCATCTGGTGTGGAACCATTAGATGTGCCAGGCCCAAACACGCTTTGGTCATCCTCTGACAAATTTCTTACACCAAATAACCCGGTTACCCTCACATGGGAGAATGGAAAGGGCCTATCCTTCCAACGTGTCATCTCAATTGATGACAACTTTATGTTCAATATTGAACAATCAGTGACTAACCAAGGCAGTTCAACGGCAGCTCTGGCGCCATATGGGCAAGTGGCCCGGCATGGAGAACCACCAAACCTCAAGGGTTTCTTTATTTTGCACGAAGGCATGGTTCGCATGTCAGATGGTGAATTAAACGAAACCGATTATGGGAAAATGCCAAAATTTGAAATCAATCCTAGAGAGCGAGCGCCGGCTGAAGTGATCCAAGTGGCAGAAGGAGGCTGGATTGGCTTCACAGACCACTATTGGATGACAACAATAGTACCGCAAGGAGCATTCAAATCTGTTGCAAAATACGACATCAACAATGATATTTTCCTGACAGAAGCCGTACAACCAACACAAACTGTCGCCCCTGGCGCTACCACTACCGTCACCTCACAGTTTTTTGCAGGTGCCAAAGAGTGGGAAGTCATTCGGACTTATCAAGACCAAGGTGGCGTTGAAGGTTTTGTAGATAGCATAGACTGGGGTTGGTTCTATTTCTTGACTAAACCAATATTTTGGCTGCTGCACACCTTGAATGGCTATATTGGCAACATGGGCTGGTCGATCATATGCTTAACACTGGTAATTAAAGCTCTACTGCTACCACTTGCCTATAAATCGTACGTGTCCATGGCCAGAATGAAAGAACTCCAGCCCGAAATGGAAAAGCTCAAGGAGAGCGCAGGCGACGATAAACAGAAGATGCAGAAGGGCATGATGGATCTATACAAGAAAAACAAGGTAAACCCTGCTGCGGGTTGCTTGCCGATCTTGCCACAAATTCCAATCTTTTTCTCTCTATATAAAGTAATTTTTGTTACACTGGAACTGCGTCATGCGTCATGGTTTGGGCCATTTAATGATCTGTCAGCACCAGACCCAACATCAATTATGAACCTGTTTGGATTGCTCCCCTGGAGTGCACCTGAAACTGGTTCCATTATTGCATTGGTTTTAATTGGTATTCTACCTTTGCTACTCGGCATTTCGATGTGGATGCAGCAAAAATTAAACCCAGCTCCAACGGACCCCACTCAGGCAATGATTTTTACCTGGATGCCTTGGGTATTTATGTTCATGTTAGGAGGCTTTGCTTCTGGCCTGGTCGTATACTGGATTGCTAACAATACAATAACGTTCATTCAGCAATATTCAATAATGCGGAGCCAAGGGGTAAAGCCTGAAGTCTTTTCAAACATCAAAGATACTTTTAGAAAGTTTAAAAAGGGCGGCTGAGGTGATCCAGGTTCGCGAAATCTTTCGACACCCACTAAAGTCACATGGCCGTGAGGCATTGAAGACTGTCACACTAACAGAAAACACAACTATGCCATGGGACAGATGCTGGGCCGTGGCGCATGAAGCCTCAAAAGCAGATGGAAGCGAATGGGTGCCTTGCATAAATTTTTCACGGGGCTCCAAGGCACCTAACCTAATGGCTATCTCTGCTAAATTTCATGAGGACAGCGAAGCCTTAACACTCTCCCATCCAGAGCGTAAAGATTTTACGTTTCAACCTGATGATGATCGACAACTTTCTGGTTTTCTGGCTTGGGTTAGACCACTAATGCCCACAGAACGTGCACAATCGTCACGCATCGTACGTGTCCCTGAAAGAGGTTTAACTGACACTGATTATCCATCCATCAGCATAAATAACTACGCATCTCTACGCGATCTTTCTAAGCTTATGAAGACGGAAATTTCGCCACTGAGATGGCGCGGTAACATCTGGGTAGATGGCCTTTTCCCTTGGGAGGAGTTGAGCTGGAGTGGAAAGAAATTCAAAATTGGTAGTGTAGTTTTTGAGGGTGTTGAACCAATTGTACGTTGCCAAGCTACAACAGCAAACCCAAGTACTGGGGAACGGGATGCTGATACACTTGGAGCCTTAAACGAAGGCTGGAGCCACCAAAACTTTGGCCTTTACGCTCAGGTTATTAAGTCTGGTAAAATTTCAATTGAAGATAAGGTTGAGCTCCTATGAGCCTATCCTTTCCTATTGCAGAGCTTAGAGATGACCCTGAAACAGAACTTGGCCGCAAGTTGTTTTCTGGACCTGTTGACTTTTTAAAGGGCGTTGTGGCCATGGATGGCCTTCCAGAAGCCGACAGAGTGGAAGTTTGCTTTGCGGGTCGATCAAATGTGGGGAAGTCCAGCCTGATTAATGCAATTACAAACCGTAAAGGTCTTGCACGTGCGTCCAATACTCCCGGAAGAACTCAAGAAATAAACTTTTTTGAACTCGGGACGAAGCGTTACTTAGTTGATCTTCCAGGGTATGGGTTTGCCAATGCCCCGATAGCTGTAGTTGAAAAATGGCAACGACTATTGAAAAGTTATCTCTCAGGCCGGCCCAATCTACGACGAGCTTTTGTATTGATCGACAGTCGCCACGGAATCAAGCCGGTGGACGAAGAGATCATGCAGTTGATGAATAGATCCGCTTTAACATTTCAAGTTGTCCTGACAAAAATTGATAAAATCAAACAACCTGAGCAGGATAAGGTATTAATCCAAGTACGTACCAAACTTGCAAAACATCCAGCAGCTTTTCCAGAATTAATAATCACAAGCTCTGAGAAGGGTGAGGGTATTGCAACACTAAGGGCAGTAATTGCTGATTTTGAGTGACAAAAACCACTCTTGGTATTAGCTCTATGGACCATTACCCTCACGATAACTAATAGCGAAGAGAGATAACGCCATGCAAAGTGATTGGCTAGCAACCGCAGGCACATTGTCTAAAGCCCTTCCATATCTGCAACGTTACGATGGTGCGACTGTAGTAATAAAATTGGGTGGTCATGCCATGGGTAGTAGTGAGGCCATGGAAACTTTTGCTCGGGACATAGTTTTGATGCAACAGGTTGGTGTAAACCCTGTAATAGTCCA
>JAFMEA010000037.1 GCA_017856985.1 Planktomarina sp. | reverse complement strand
GTAAAAACTGTCTTCCGCAAGCCAGCGGGTTGGTAAAACTGGCTTAGCCCACTTGTGGCTCCCCGCAACACAACGCAGTGAGGCGTCTTTAACGTGATCAAGGGGGCTCCAAAAACTTACCGTTTGTTGTCCCTCTACGAAATAATATGGGGCGTCCTGATGCCAAGGTGTCGGCTTTGATGTCCCTGGTTCTTTTACCAAGATATGGTCATGAAAGATCTGTACCTTCTTAGATTTCATTAAATCTGCAGCGACAGCACCGGCTGGGCCCTCAAGAATAACTTTTTTGAATTCGGGTATTCGGCTCCAGTTGCAATAGTCATCAAAAAACCTGCCCCTTTCACCCTTTGATAGATTTTCGGCGGCATATGGCCCAGGATTTTTCATGTTGAAGGTCAAACCCGCTCGCAGGTCCTCTACGTAATTCGCAAATAGGTTCTTGATTAATACTACGCCTTCGTTCTGAAAAGTTTCAATATCAGCTTGTGTGATCAGAGGATGTGGCATTGTCTACTCCCTATAAAATCTGTTGGTTCCATGTTAGCCGCAGGATCTCAAATTATTTACGTAAAGCGAGGTCCTAAAATAATGTATTATAATACTAAAATATAGTTTGAAAAGTGGTTACGCTATGAGAAAAGTTCTAGTTAAAACTAAATAAAACAAATGTTTAACTGCTATATGAAAGTGAGGAGGTAAATGAAGTTGACAGATTTTAAGACTTCCTTTGCATTTGAACCTGTGTAAACTTCTTTGCATAAAATGTTATGTGGGTATCGTCTGAGCTGGAGGTAAACATGCTTGATAATAAAAATGCTGCTATTTGGTTTGTGGACCGTCACGTTGAGGAGGGACGCGGTTCAAACGTTGCATTTAGAGAGGCTGATGGGCAAAGGCGAAGCCAAACGTATGCAGAATTAGCTGAACGCAGTGACCTTTTAGCGGGAGCATTTGAAAGTGCTGGCCTACGTCGGGAAGAGCGCGTTGCATGCTTAATACTGGATCAATTAGAATATCCTGAAATTTTCTGGGGTGCGTTAAAAGCGGGTGTCGTGCCTGTCGCCCTGAACACGCTATTGGCGACTTCTGTTTATCAGGCAACACTAGAAGACAGTCGCGCGGCCTGTTTAATTGTTTCACCTGAATTGTGGGAAACTGTTGCGCCTGCTTTGGTTGAAAATAAAGATTTGCGAAAAGTAATTGTCATTGGTGGGAAAACCCCGCCAAAGACCATTTCTTATGTAGATTTTCTCCAACCTGCCAAAACAAAAAAAGCTATCTTTGCGTCAGATGACGAATGTGCCTTCTGGCTCTATTCCTCTGGTTCAACGGGGCAACCCAAAGGTGTCCGCCACGTCCATAGTGCGCTTCTCGCGACGGCTGAAAATTATGGTGCACAGGTGCTTGGCATAAAGGAAAATGATGTAATTTTCTCTGCTGCCAAAATATTTTTTGCGTATGGGATGGGAAATGCGCTGACATTTCCGATGTCTGTTGGTGCAACGACTATCCTATTTTCTGGACGTCCGACGCCGGATACAGTTCTAGACATCATTCAAGCTGAACAACCGACATTATTTTGTGGGGTGCCGACCCTTTATGGTGCCATCGTGGCATTGCTGCAAAACCGTGAGATGCCAAGTCATCGGGTCAGATTGTGTATTTCTGCGGGTGAGGCTCTCCCGGCAGATATCGGCCGAAAGTGGCAGGATCTCTTTAAAAATGACATCCTGGATGGCGTGGGTTCTACTGAAATGTTACATATATTTCTATCCAATCGTGAGGGTGAGGTAAACTATGGTACGTCCGGAATAGCAGTTCCAGGGTATGAGTTGCGATGCGTTAATGAGGGCGGCAGCCAAATTCAACCCGGAGAAGTCGGTGAAATGCTTGTTAAAGGTGGGTCTTCGGCTGATGGATATTGGAACCAACGTACTAAAAATCAAGCAACTTTTGAGGGTGAGTGGACTAGGACTGGGGACAAATATGAAATTATGGCAGATGGTACTTATATTTACTGTGGACGTACCGATGACATGTTTAAAGTTTCTGGCATATGGCTAAGTCCTTTCGAGGTGGAACAAACTTTAATCTCACATCCAAAAGTGCTGGAAGCTGCTGTTGTCGCTCAGGTTGATGACCATGGACTGGAAAAGCCAAAGGCTTTTGTTGTTCTTAATGGCAACACATCAAAAAATAATATTGAAAATGAGTTGCAAGACTTTGTGAAAGAACGAATAGGAAAATGGAAATATCCACGTTGGATTGAAATAATTGATGACTTGCCCAAAACTGCAACAGGCAAAATCCAACGGTTTAAATTAAGGAGTTCGAAATGACACTGATTAATTGGGCAGACGGATTAGAAGGCTTTTTAGACATATCAGGAAAATCTCTTGAATACGCTTGTTTTGGACCTGCGCCTACTACAGCTCCTACCATTGTAATGTTACACGAAGGCTTGGGTTGTGTGGCGCTTTGGCGAGATGCACCAGCTCAGATTGCAGCTGCTACCGGTTGTGGAGTTTTTGTTTATTCTCGCGCCGGATATGGGCGTTCAGATCCAACTGATTTGCCTCGCCCTTTAGATTACATGAGCAGGGAGGCAGTAGATTTCCTACCAAAAATCTTGGCTGCGATAGGACCGAAACAGTGTATTTTACTAGGGCATTCTGATGGTGCAACAATTGCTGCAATATATGCAGGCTCAATTATTGATCATCGCGTGCGTGGATTAGTTTTGATGGCCCCACATTTTTTTACAGAGCCTCAGGGGCTTGCACAGATTGCCTTAGCCAAAGATAATTTTGATAAGAATGGCTTAAAACTAAGATTGGCAAAATATCATCAAGATCCAGATAATGCCTTTAATGGTTGGAATAAGGTTTGGTTAGATCCTGATTTTGAAGATTGGAACGTGTCGGAGGTGATTGATTATTTGCGTATCCCAACTTTGGCGATCCAAGGGCTCGATGATAAATATGGTACGGAGGCACAAATTTTGGAACTTGAAAACCGAAGCTACTCGCCCGTTGATGTCGTTATGTTGGCTGACTGTGGGCATTCACCCCTAGAAGATGCGAATGAGGCCACTATTGCAGAAATTGCGGCTTTCTCTGAAAGCTTATGGAAGATTGAGGCGGGGCAGGGTGTTCCAATTTCATGAGTTAGATCTGAATTGGCGGCCATCACACGCCTACATACCGGGAAAAAATTCTCGCCATAGTGACGGAGTATTTGACCAATTTAAGCCAGACTTATCAATTTCTGGTGAAGAGTTGGGTAATTGTATTGCTTGGCACATTGGTCAGGTATTTTTCCGTGAAGAATATTATTGGGAAGCGCATGAGGTTTGGGAGGCAGTTTGGATGCTACTTGACCAAGAATCTGCACCGCGAGCTTTAGTTAGAAGTCTAATCCAATTAACGAATGCCGGCTTGAAGGGGAAAATGGGCAGAAAAAAGGCGCAAGCCCGACTGTTAGATTTAGCAGAAACTGCATGTCCAGACTTTAATCCTCCAGAAATATTGGGATTTACTCAGGTAAGTTGGAATGACTTTTACGGTCAAGCGTCCGGTTCCGTTCCTCACGTCTAGAGATTAGTTTCCACCATAGGAATATAGACTGCCAAGAGGCAGCCATCGTCTGACACAGAAAAGTGCTGCGTGCTATCACGAAGCAAGACTAAATCGCCTTTCCCATAAATAGTCCCATCGTTGTCGCGCAAACTGCCTTCGATCACAAAAAACTCTTCATCGCCTCGATGTTCATGTGCCTCACTGCTGCTCCCGGGGTTCATACGATAAATATGGAAACCTACACCCAAACCTGGCCCACCACCAAGCTGTAGAATAGAAGTTCCACTATCACTGCCGTCTGAGTTCAACCAAGCAGTAAATTTACTCGTTCTTACATTGGCTATTAGACGATCCTGAGGTTTGATATCTTTCATTCTGGCGTCTTTCTTTTGTTTTATTTAAAATCTGTGTTAGTTAGAGTGAGCCATATAAAACACCATTTGGCCATAGATTATTGTTGATCTTCTGCTCGGTAAGATGTTCGATGGTTTATAATTCAAGGTAAGGTAATGTTATGGATCCACGTATCACGCCACCCCAGGATTGGGACCGGTCTGGACTTCCAGGGTGGGCATATTTTTCACAAGAACTATTTGAACTTGAATGTACCGAAATTTTTAAAACTCATTGGCAATTTGTTTGCCACATAAACGAATTGTCACAAAATGGCGCTTATACGACTTTTGATTTAGTGGGCGAACGTGCTTTGGTAATTAAGGGGCATGACGGCCGGGTTAGGGCATTTCATAATTTGTGCCGCCATCGAGGCTCCCGGGTTGTTCCTGACGCGAGTGGCGTTTGTAACAAAGCTATGATTTGCCCGTATCATGGCTGGGCATATAACCTTGATGGATCTCTACGTGGAATAGCAAACAAAAATACATTTCCGCCAATGGATGCGGAAAAATGGGGCTTAAAGAAACTTGAAATGGAAGTTTGGAACGGGCTTGTATTTGTTCGTTTTTCACCAGGCCCTCAGCCCTCAGTCGCAAAGGTTCTTGGGCGTTTTGATGAAGAGATTGCCCCCTATGATTTGGCAAATATGGTCCCCACTACCACTAATTCGATGCATGACCTGCTTCCGGTAAACTGGAAGTCAGTTAGGGATGTAGACAATGAGGGTTATCATGTGCGTCAAGCACACCCTGGGTTACATGAGCTTTATGGAAACGGATACTTTGATGAACCTTTTCTGGACGGAACCTCTCGCTCGGTAGGGACCTTCAACGAAGCTCCTGGTCATCGGTGGAGTGTGAGGAAGTATCGAGATCTCCTGCCAGAAGCCTCGCATTTACCTTTATCTCAGCAAAGGCAATGGATCTATTTTGGAATGTTTCCAAATTTTGTTTTAGGACTTTATCCTGATAGTGTTATTTTTTACCAAGATGTTCCGCAATCTGCCACGCAAACACTTCAGCGAGGCATGTGCTATCGTCGTCCTGATGAAAGCCGTGAAATGAAAGTGGCTCGTTACCTCAGTGGACGAATTGACAGAGATACTGGTGCAGAGGATCAAATGTTAATGGTTTGGTCATGCGAGGCCACTAGGTCCTCCGCATATGATGGCGTAATACTTTCTGACTTAGAGTACGGAGTTAAGACTTATCACGACCATCTGCGTAACTTAATCCCCGTCGTTGAGCACAGTACGGCACCACTAGGTGGACAGATGGCTACCCTAAATAAAGAGATACTTTTGAAAAGGACAGCTTAATTGGCCGACTTTCAAAAATGGCGTAGGAGTGAGAGTGCTCAGGGCTTATTTTTGATCAGTCCAACGTTAGGCTTTGCGTTGCTATTACTGGCCGTACCACTAATCATGGTGGTCGCTCTTAGCTTTTGGACCCAAGACTATCTGACCCTTGATCGAACTTTCACTACCGCCAACTATCAGACCGCTTGGACTGAGCCTATGTACCAATATTTAATGGCTAGGTCCCTAAAAATATCAATTTTTGTCACTGCTGTCACCGTACTCGTGGCATACCCAGTGGCTTACTTTATTTCGTTTCACGTCGCCCCTAAACGGAAGGCGATGTGGATATTTTTGATTACAATTCCATTTTGGACGAGCTACCTAATGCGTATTTTCCTGTGGAAGGTAATACTGGGCTATAATGGTGTTATTAATGGAACTCTGACTGGGCTGGGCATTATAGATGAGCCATTGAGTTTCATTTTATATAATCAAAATGCGGTAGTTATTACTCTCGCGCATGCCTGGATACCCTTTGCCATTCTCCCAATTTTCGTAGCTTTAGAACGTGTTGATCGCTCCCTGATAGAAGCTGCAGAGGATTTGGGAGATAGTGGGCTCCGCCGATTTTTTCGGGTTACCCTCCCACTTTCAATGCCCGGTGTAATAGCGGCAACTATTATTGTCTTCATCCCTACTATTGGAGACTATGTGACTCCGCGTCTGGTTGGGGGACCAAATGGACTGATGATTTCTAATATGATTGAGTTACAGTTTAAAAAGGCCAATAATGCTCCTCTAGGCGCAGCACTTGCGATCTCAGCAATGGGGATTGTCACATTTTTTGCTTTAGTCTTCCTATGGATGAATAGGAAATATGTTAGGGGCCCAAGTTGATGCGGGGCAAGATAGGTTTTTTTAGGTGGTTCATAGGTTTATTTTTATTATTCTTATATGGGCCGGCAATCTTATTGCCAGTTTTTGCCTTTAATACGAGCAGTATTGTTTCATTTCCACTTTCAGGGTTCACCACTGAGTGGTTTTCAGTATTGCTTACCAACGGGACCCTACACGTTGCTGCACGCAACAGCTTGCTAATTGCTATTACCACCGCAATATTCTCAACGCTACTAGCTGTGCTGGCGGCGCGGGCCTCAACTCGGTTTTCCTTCTTTGGCCGCCGATCAATAATGGGCTTTGTAATGCTACCGATGGTGCTCCCAGAGATCATAATCGGTGTTTCTTTGCTGGTTGTAATTATCCAAATGGGTTTTGAGTTATCGCTGTGGAGCATAACTATGGGCCATATCTTGATTTGCACACCTTTTTGTATTGCTATCTTATCCTCCGCCTTCATGAACCTTGATAAAAGCCTTGAAGAGGCCTCATTCGATCTAGGGCAAACGCGTTGGAATACATTCTGGTTAGTAATTTTTCCTTTAGTTATGCCTGGTATTATTGCGAGCTTGTTGATTGCGTTTACGATTTCTTTGGATGAGTTTATTATTGCATTCTTTTTAGCTGGAACTGAGCCCACGCTGCCGGTCTACATTTGGGGACAACTACGTTTCCCTGCTAAATTACCAGGTTTAATGGCCTTGGGCACAGTTTTATTGCTAGTATCGATTGGCTTGCTCTTAATAGCAGACTTCTTCCGGCGCCGTGGAATACGCAAAACAGGTATTGAAAATACGGGAGGTTTCCTATGACACAGAAAATAATCCGGCTCAGTAAACTTGATAAGTTTTACGGCGAATTTCAAGCGCTATCACAGATTAATTTGGACATCCAAACTGGTGAGTTTTTTTCGCTACTTGGTCCATCTGGATGTGGCAAAACGACCTTACTGCGAGCAATTGCAGGGTTTGAGACATTGTCGTCGGGTAGCCTTCATATTGATGGTGTTTCTATGGATGGGGTCCCAGCCAATAAACGCCCAACAAATATGGTATTTCAAAGTTATGCTATTTTTCCACATATGAGTGTGGCTGAAAATATTGCTTATGGGTTGAAAGCCCGAAAGCTTCCAAAAGCAGAGATAAAGGCTAGTGTGGCCGAAGCGATTAATATGGTCGGACTAGAAGGCTTCGATGATCGGGCATCTCACGCCTTGTCCGGTGGCCAAAGACAGCGCGTGGCCTTGGCCCGCGCTCTTGTACTAAAGCCTCGCGTACTCTTACTAGATGAGCCTCTTTCAGCATTAGATAAAAAATTACGGGAACAGATGCAGTCCGAGTTACGTCGTCTCCAACGAGCAGTTGGCATTACCTTTGTATTGGTTACTCATGATCAGGAAGAAGCATTGACAATGTCTGATCGTATAGCCGTCATGTTTGACGGCAAAATTGAACAGGTTGCCTCACCCCAGATACTCTATGGAAAGCCAAGCAACCGAAAAGTTGCTGCTTTTATTGGTATGATGAACTTCTTAGATGCTAAGGTTTTGACTACATCTGGCGATAATGTGGAAGTTGAAGTTCAATCATTAGGAAAACTAACTTTACCATTGGCGCAAGCTACGGGCGGTCTGAATGGTTGCAATTCTGTAGGCGTTCGCCCGGAAATGTTAACAATCTTGATGGGTTCCCAAACTTCTGAACGCGAAATTGAAGCTGAGGTCACTGAAGTTTATTACTATGGTGATATGACATATTACGATGTCAAATTACCCGCTAAAGAAGATCCAATCACTGTCACCATGCGTAATACTGCTGGTCGTGAAGTGTTAGAAGTGGGCGCAAAAGCTCGAGTTGGCTGGAGCACGTCTTCGTTACTTTTGCTAAAGTGATTTAAAACAAAAAAAGAGCACCAATAGGTGCTCTTGAAACTTTTTTATAGGTTACGATTTTTTAGAAACCTGCTTTAATCTTTTCAAACTCAGCGATCATTTTTTCACGCAATTGTTGATCCATTGGCGTTTGAGCCAAAACAGGAACGTCCACAGGGCCTAAACCAGCCCACACAAGTGCGTCGGCACCCATTGCAGTCATTGCGGTCTGGTTTCCGTGGCCGTAGCCCCACTCGTTAACAATATAGTCAGTGGAGCCAGGATCCATCCAAGCATTGAAGAAATCATACATCTTATCTTCTGAATTTGGACCATTAGCCAAGTTCACATAACCACAGAACCAGCTGGATGATCCCTCCACAGTTGAGCGGTTAACTCCAATTGGTAGACCTTCGCCCTGCATTGTAACTGGCGTTTCGTTCCATGCCCAAGACACCATAACCTCACCACTTCCCATTAGTTGGGCAAGTTCGGCTCCATCAGCCCAATAGGCACGCACATTTTTGTGTGCTTTTCTTAGCCATACATTGGCTGCCTGAAAGTCTGCGTCGGTAGCTTTTGTCCAATCGGTTAGGCCAGTTGCCAGATATGCAAGAGCGTATACATCGTCAACATTATCTGGGAGGGCTGTACGCCCACCATAAGCTGGATCTAAAAAAACAGCCAGAGAAGTCATTTTGGCTTCATCGACCATATCTGTGCGGTAGGTCAAGGCGGTTGTGCCCCAATCCATTGGCAGCATATAGTAGCTACCATCAATTTTAAATGCTTCCGCCATCTCTTGGTTTACGTCTGCCCATAAATCTATCCGTGAGGTATCGAGTGGCTCAAGCAAACCAGCTTCATGCCATTTGGATACGGACTGGCTACAGGGGTGAGACACGTCGGCCTTAAAGCCAGCGCGCAATTTCTGAAAGGCCTCTTCTTCCTCTCCGAAGAATGCAAAAGTCGGTGGACCTCCATGTTGGGTTATATATTTTTGGAAAAAGCCTTCATCTTCATAGCCTGACCAATCGAACACAACTAATCCGTCATCAGCAGCCATTGCAACGCTAGACAGCATGGCCGTAGCAGTTGTAGCCAATAGTATTTTTCTAAAATTCATATTTTTTCTCCCTTGTCGGCGCATCGCCGTCACAAAATGTTAACCCAGCTTTCCAAATGCATCAAGAATTTGATTCAAAATCATCAATTTTGATTTTTTTGGGCTTTTTGTGTAGAAAAATCTCTCATGGCAAACTACTACAATGTTGAGTGTGCACGCCACAGATTGTTATGCAAATTTGTGAAAAGGGGTTGCAACTCACTCCATAGTTCTGGAGCCTTAGTGTTTATTATTGGAACTCGAAGTTAATTTCCTTGGTGTCATCTAGTCGTCAATATAATCCTCGATTGGAGGACACGTGCAAATAAGGTTTCGATCCCCATGGACATTGTCTACACGGTTTACAGGCACCCAATATTTATCACCTTTCAAAGTACCGGCGGGGTAACAGGCCTGTTCCCTAGTGTAAGGCTTGTCCCAATCTCCTATCAGGTCGGCCACGGTGTGCGGAGCATTTTTCAGGGGATTGTTTTCTCTATCACTTTTACCATCAATTACGTCTTGGGCTTCAGCACGGATTGACAGCATGGCATCACAGAAACGATCTAACTCTGCCTTTGGTTCGGACTCGGTAGGTTCTACCATTAAGGTTCCTGCCACTGGCCAACTCATTGTTGGCGCGTGAAATCCACTATCCATCAAACGTTTTGCACAGTCGTCGACAGTTATGTTAGCCGCATCTGCCAAGGGCCTTGTGTCAATGATGCACTCATGAGCGACGCGACCATTTTTTGAGGTATATAGGATCTTAAAAGCACCCTCCAATCGCGCTGCAATATAGTTTGCATTTAATATTGCAACCTTGGTGGCCTGCGTAAGACCGGCTCCGCCCATCAAAAGAATATATGCCCAACTAACTGGGAGAATAGATGGTGAACCAAAAGGTGCCGCCGAAACTGGTCCAACGCTACTGCCATACTCTGGGTGCCCTGGTAAATGTGAACTTAAATGGGCCTTAACGCCGATTGGTCCCATGCCGGGGCCGCCACCGCCGTGTGGGATGCAGAAGGTTTTATGTAGGTTTAGGTGGGATACATCACCGCCGATGTCTCCTGGTCGCGACAACCCTACCATCGCATTCATATTGGCCCCATCTATGTACACTTGTCCACCATGGTCGTGAGTAATTCGACACACTTCTTGAACGGTCTCTTCAAAGACGCCATGAGTTGACGGATAGGTGATCATACAGGCAGCTAGATCTGCTTTATGAAGTTCGGCTTTCGCTTTAAAATCTGAAACGTCAATATTTCCATCTTCATCTGACTGAATTACTATCACTTTATAGCCAACCATTTGCGCTGATGCTGGATTGGTTCCATGTGCTGATGTTGGTATTAAGCAAACGTTGCGGTGGCCCTCTCCGCGGGCAATATGATAGTTTCGAATTGTTAAAAGACCTGCATATTCGCCCTGTGCTCCAGAATTTGGCTGTTGGCTTATGGCGTCGTAGCCCGTAATTTCACAAAGTTTGACATTCAAGTCAGCAAACATTTCGTGATATCCTATGGCCTGGTCTTTTGGTACAAAGGGATGGAGATTTGAAAACTCGGGCCAAGTAACTGGGATCATTTCAATAGTGGCATTCAATTTCATTGTGCAACTGCCCAACGGTATCATAGACCTGTCCAACGCCAAGTCGCGGTCCGCTAATCGACGCATATAGCGGGTTATTTCAGCCTCAGCGCGATTAAGATGAAAGATTGGGTGAGTGAGATATGTGCTCTCGCGAAGTAGAGTTGAAGGCAAACGGTATGCGCGATTTGCTTGACTGTCGTCCTTCATATCCCCACCAAAGGCATTCCAAACTGCCTCAATGGTCTCTGGCCTCGTTTGCTCGTCTAGAGTAATTCCAACACGGTCATCGTTGACTTTACGTAAATTTATCCCGTTAGTTACTGCGGCGTTCATAATGACGCCTTGAAGGTTACCAACTTTAACGGTGATAGTGTCAAAAAATACATCTGGCTGTACCTCAAACCCGAGTGCCTCAAGCCCTTTTGCTAGGCGACTGGTCTTGCGGTGGACAGATTGTGCAATTGCTTTAATGCCGTCGGGGCCATGATATACTGCGTACATTGAAGCTATTACTGCTAAAAGCGCCTGTGCTGTGCATACGTTAGAATTTGCTTTCTCTCGCCGGATGTGCTGCTCGCGGGTTTGCAGTGCAAGCCGCAGTGCCTTATTGCCCCTACTATCGATCGACACGCCTATGATGCGTCCAGGCATGCTACGCTTAAAAGCCTCTTTCGTAGCCATGTAAGCCGCATGTGGACCACCGTAACCCATTGGAACACCAAAGCGTTGCGTCGAACCAATTGCGATGTCTGCGCCCATTTCACCAGGGCTTTTCAAAAGTGCTAAGGCTAATGGATCTGCCGCAATTATACCCAAAGCTTTGTGCTCATGCAGACTTGAGATTTCGGCAGTGAAATCTCGAACATGCCCGTAAGTTCCTGGATATTGGAAAATAGCTCCGAATACCTTACTCGCATCAAGGTTGTCTGGGTTGTCCACAATTACATGAATGCCAAGGGGTTCAGCACGGGTTTGGATAACAGAAATATTTTGGGGGTGACAGTTTTCATCAACAAAAAATATTTGTGATTTAGATTTAGCCGACCGCATGGCCATAGTCATAGCTTCAGCTGCAGCGGTTGATTCATCTAAGAGGGAAGCATTCGCTATATCAAGCCCAGTCAAATCACTGACCATAGTTTGGAAGTTTAAAAGCGCTTCGAGGCGTCCTTGTGAAATTTCGGGCTGATATGGAGTATAGGCTGTGTACCACGCGGGGTTTTCAAGAATGTTGCGAAGAATCGGTGCTGGTGTCGTTGTGCCATGATAACCTTGTCCAATTAAGGAAGTTAGAACCTTATTTTTCTCTGCTACTTGTTTCATATGATGCAGGGCATCACGTTCTGACATTGGCCCCCCAAAGCTAAGTGGTTGGTCTTGGCGGATAGCCTGTGGAACTGTCGCATCAATTAATGCATCTAGGCTGCTAAAACCTATGACATTAAGCATTTCAGTCATCTCGGATGGAGATGGGCCGATGTGCCTGCGATTAGCAAAATCATAGGCTTCATATGTAGTGAGTTCAAAAGGCATTGTTAGGTCTCCCGTTGAGGGTCAAGTCTAGGCGATAAAAGTTTTATAGGCGGCTAAGTCCATTAATCCTTCAAGCTGAGAGGGGTCGGTTAGTTTGATTTTATAAATCCACGCATCACTTTCAGGACTTTCATTGAGCGTGGATGGGTTATTTTCTAAAATTGAATTTGCTTCCACGACTTCGCCATCAACGGGTGCGTAGATTTCTGAGGCGGCTTTTACAGATTCTATCACTCCGATTTCATCACCACTTTCAAATTCATCGCCCTCTTCTTTTTGTTCAATGAATACAATATCCCCCAGCTGTTCTGCTGCATGTGCAGTAATTCCAACGATTGCTAAGTCACCGTCTAAGGTTACCCACTCATGCTCTTCGGAATAATAAGTTGTCATTTTTGGCTCCTAACTAACGTTTGTATTTTTGTTTAATAAAGGGCAGGGCACAGATCTCTGCCATTTGTGGCTTTCCACGTACAATGAGATTGACTTGGCTCCCTAGATCGACCTCTTTGCTATCAACATATCCCATTGCAACTGGCCCCCCAACTGTCGGACCAAATCCACCTGATGTAATTTCACCAATAGACTGACCATTTTGGTTTTGGATTTCTACTCCGGCACGGGCGGGTGCACGGCCATGGGGTTTTATTCCAACGAGTTTCTGGTTAGTTCCGCCTGCAATCTCTGTCAAAATACGTGTGGCACCAGGAAAACCGCCCTCAAGGCGCCTACGTTTTTGAATTGCCCAAGTTAGATTAGCCTCTACTGGTGATCTCATTTCATCGATATCATTCCCATAAAGACAAAGGCCAGCCTCCAGGCGAAGACTATCCCGTGCGCCAAGTCCTGCGGGGAAGCACTCAGAATGATCCAGCAACATTCGAGCTATCTGCTCCGCTTGAGCTTCTGGAATTGAAATTTCAAAGCCATCCTCACCGGTGTATCCAAGCCGTGAAATTTTGCAGGATACGCCATCTATGAGGGCTGTTATGCTCTCCATAAATTTTAGACCAATAGCTTCCGGGCAGTGGGTCATTAATACTTGCTCGGCTGCGGGGCCTTGAAGTGCAATTAATGCTCGATCTATTATTTCTATTATTTCAATTCCACCTAGGGCTTCAGTCATGTGAGAGATATCTTGCTCACGCATTGAGGCATTTACTACTAAAAATAGGTGATCTCCAGCATTAGAGACGATCAAATCATCTTTGATGCCACCTTCATTGTTCGTGAAGAAGGTATATCGAGCTTGGCCTACTTCCAACTCCATCAAAGCTGCTGGTACCAATGCCTCTAGCCTTTTTGCTGCATTAGGACCACGCAGTATTACCTGACCCATGTGGCTGACATCGAAAAGTGCAGCTTTTGTGCGGCATATGTTATGTTCGCCCATAATACCCATTGGATATTGAACAGGCATTTCCCATCCTGCAAAATCAACCATTTTCCCGCCCAGCTCACAATGGAGGCTATAAAGTGGTGTGCGTTTTGGGCCAGATGTCATCAGTTATTTCCGGTATTAAACAAATTTCCACTATAGGAAACATAAGTAAGATATATAGGACTATTACTGTATTTCAAGCCTGAATAATGAACACTTTAAAGTCTAATTTACTTAATAAACTCTTTGCTCACCTTGATTATAGCTTGTTCCAATATCTCAAACATATCATCTATTTGTGAGCGTGAAATTATCAGTGGCGGTGAAAATACGCACATATTGATTAATGGCCTAACAATCAGCCCCATATCATTGCAAACTTCATCAAGCCTCATTCCAATCTTGCGTTCATCCTCGAGCCGAGAGCCGTCTTTGCTCAGACGTGCCTCAATGCAACCTATTAAGCCGTGGCCGCGGGCATCTCCAACTATTGGGAATTTTTTCAGTTCAGCTAATCGATTTTGGAAATAAGGGGAAACTTCCCGCACGTGCTCCAGAATTTTCTCCCGTTCTAAAATTTCAATATTTTTTAGGGCTGCAGCACAGCTTACGGGGTGCCCAGAATATGTGTAACCATTTGAAAATAATACTTCACCCTTGTGGGCCATTTTTTCCATAATTTCATCCGAAATAATGCACGCTCCAAGTGGGAGGTAGCCAGATGTGAGCCCCTTTGCGCACGTGATCATATCAGGCTTGATTCCATAGACGGTTTCGGACGCAAACCAATGGCCTAGGCGACCAAAACCAGTCACAACTTCATCAGATATATAGAGAATTTCATGTTGGCGGCACAGGTCAAACGTCCGTTTATGGTATCCTTCGGGGGGTACAATAACTCCGCCGGAACTAAGTATCGGTTCAGCAATAAATGCTCCTATTTTATCTGCCCCAATACTTTCGATAGCACTTTCCAGGTCTCTAACTTTGGCATCACACCATGCTGTAACACTCATATCATCTGGGCGAATATAGGGGTTAACATTTGGCAGGAAATGTACCAACCGGCTTTCTACATCGAATTTGGTAATATCGCGTTCTTTACCGCTTACAGATGCAGCCAAATAAGTAGACCCATGATACCCCTTCTCTCTCGCCAGAATAATCTTCTTATCTGGTCGACCAAGGCTATTATTCATAAACTGCATTGCACGTAGAGCCGTATCCACGGCCGTGGATCCTCCAGTCGTAAAAAAAACATTATTAAGATCACCTGGTGCAAAATCTGCAATTTTCTTAGCTAAAATTGCGCTTGGCTCTGTGACGTTAGTCCACGGCGATGCAAAAGGCATCTTCATTACTTGCGCTGCGATTGCTTCGGCCATCTCTTTTTGGCCATAACCAATTTGAACGCACCACATTCCTCCAGGGCCATCTATGAACTTCTTGCCAGTTTCGTCATACATGTAAATTCCATCGGCCTCAGTTACGAGCATATTATCATAATCACGCCAGTAATTCATATCGTGCCAAGGATGTATGAAGTGTTCACGGTCCCAGCTATGCAAGTCTTCAGAAGATGGAGAATTTTTCATGTGAACCTCTATGGTTATTTGACGTGAAACCACATCTCAGTGGATATTGTATAAAGTGTATTTGGCGGCATTTCTACATAGCAATCAAGATAATTTTCTTAGGTAGAAATTTCTTCAATTGGACCATCCGCTTTCGTCCAAGCCGCAAAACCGCCTTCAATGTGTGCAACGGGGGCAAGTCCCATATCTTGGGCAAGTTTTGTACTGAGTGCTGAGCGCCACGCGCTCGCACAATAAAACACGTAAGTCTTATCTTGGTTGAAAATCTCTTTATGGTAGGGGCTTGCTGGATCGATCCAAAATTCGAGCATCCCACGAGGGCATGAAAATGCCCCCGGTATTTTTCCTGTGCGTTGCAGTTCACGAATGTCACGTAGGTCTACGATTATATGATTTGGGCTGTCCACAAGATTGAGGGCGTCAGAAATTGGTATCGTAGTTATTTCTTTGTTGGCGTCCGCGACCATTCCTTTAACCGCCTTCGTAATATTTTGACCCATTTAAAATTCTCCACTTTTTTCCTGATTTAGTTTGTGTTGTTGAAAATGCAATTATTTCAGATTTATATGTTATTTTTTGCTAGGCTTGCCGTCGAACTTTTTTTCCAAATCTAACCAACAGTCAATGTAATCATCTTGAAGCGGTGCTTCAGAAGCTGCGAATTTTGTTAAATGCTGTGGAAAACGGGTTTCGAACATGAATGACATCGTATTTTGTAATTTATGTGGCTCAAGTTCAGTATTTGATGCAGTCTCAAATGCCGTTTTATCTGGTCCGTGGGGCAGCATCATATTGTGTAAACTCATACCACCAGGAACAAAGCCTTCTGGCTTTGCGTCATACTGCCCATAAATATTGCCCATAAGTTCTGACATAACATTTTTATGGTACCAGGGAGGACGAAAAGTATTTTCGGCTACTGACCAGCGATCCCTGAATAATACAAAGTCTACATTTGCTGTTCCCTCAACTCCGCTTGGCGCACTGAGGACTGTAAATATTGATGGGTCTGGATGGTCAAACAAGATTGCACCTACTGGACAGTAGGTATTTAGGTCATATTTATATGGGGTATAATTACCATGCCAGGCGACGACATCTAGGGGGCTATGGTCAATTCGAGTTTCATGAAATTGCCCTGCCCATTTGACTGTTACGGTACTTGGGGCATCATGGTCTTCATAAGATGCGACAGGTGCTTTGAAGTCGCGTCGGTTGGCCATACAGTTCGCGCCAATCGGTCCTCGGCCAGGAAGAGTAAACTTTTGACCATAATTTTCACACACAAATCCACGCGTTGGACCATCGATTACTTCAACGCGATAAACTAGTCCACGCGGAAGAACTGCTATTTCTTGTGGGCTTACGTCTAAAATACCAAGCTCCGTACAAAATCTTAGTTTTCCCTCCTGAGGAACCACCAAAAGTTCACTATCTGCTGAATAAAAATATTCATCTTGCATACTTTTGGTTACTAAATAAGTGTGAGCTGCCATACCTATTTGCGTATTTACATCGCCGGCTGTGGTCATTGTGTGCATGCCAGTTAGCCATGTTGAATCTTGCGAGGTTAAAGCGATAGGGTCCCAGCGATACTGTCCTAGGCTCGCTATGTCAGGCAATATGTGTGGAGCAGACTTCCAGTACGGAAGGTCAATTTTTTTAAATCGGTGGGTGTGTTTTACTGAAGGACGAATCCTGTAGCACCAGGTACGTTCGTTCTGAGATTGCGGCGCGGTAAAAGCGGTACCAGAGAGCTGTTCGCCGTAAAGGCCGTAACTACATTTTTGAGGACTGTTTTGTCCCTCTGGCAAAGCTCCAGGCAGCGCCTCTGTTTGAAAGTCATTTCCAAATCCAGACATATATTGAACATTATTCACCGTGATATTCTCCTTGGCTTTACTGTGAGAAATATTATTCGAAATAAAAACTAACAACAGTCTATTTTTGATAAATATAAAAAATGCAGTTTTGTGTTACTAAATTGCATTCCTATAAAACTTATTTACAAATACTTTGTTGATTATTTGCGCGCGATAAGAAATTGTAAAGTTCTGGTAATATAAATAGGTGGCTGATGCCCAAGACCTCAAAAATTAAAAATATGGAAGAATTTGC
>JAFMEA010000137.1 GCA_017856985.1 Planktomarina sp. | reverse complement strand
AAATCGTCATTTTTCTCATCCTGTAGTTTTGATTAATCTAAAAATAAGAGATCTGCTTGAACGTCCCTGGATTTGGCGAAAAACAGTTGTGCGACAGGTTTTGCGACCAGTCTGCCATGCCTTTACTGAGAGTATTGAAGAGGCAAAAGACATGAGGTCTCTCGGCCTGCGCGCTAATAAAATTGAAGTTCTTGGGCCTCTACTAAGTGGTGTGATTGCTCCAGCATGCGACGAAGCTGAGCGTGATCGCATTGGAGAGTTACTTGCGGCGAGACCAGTATGGTTTGCTGATCAGGTTCCGCCGCAGGAAATTGGTTTGGTTCTGGAGGCCTTTATTAAGGCCCAACGCAATGCCCATCGCTTGCTTTTAATCTTAGATCTTGAGGACCAATCAAGTATCTCTGCCTTCAATGCCATGTCGCTTGAAATGAATTTAACTACTCATTCACGTTCTGTCGAAGGCGAACCAGAGCACTCAACACAAGTCTTCCTAACTGATGGAAGCAGCGATACTGGCCTATGGTATAGATTGGCGACGCTCTCTTATATGGGCGGTAGCTTTACAGATGGAAAGGTTCCAAACCCACTTATCGCAGCCGCGCTAGGAAGTGCTGTAATACATGGACCAAAGGTTAATTTTTTTAAAGATTTTTATATCAGGATGGCGAAGGGAAATGCTATTATAGGGATCGAGAGAGAGCAGGATCTGAGTTCTAAGGTCGTGGTTCTTATGGCTCCAGATAAATGTGCAAATATGGCTGCTAAGGGTTGGCAAGTTGTTTCAGATGGTGCAGTCGCAATTGATCGCCTTGTAGAATTCACCCTACAAAAAATGAAACTGGAGAAATAAATAAATGATGCGGACGCCCAGCTTTTGGTATAATGGCCCAGGTTTTTTGGCATGGTTTCTGTCACCATTAGGCTGGCTTTATAGTAGGGCTACTGCGCAACGATTAAATAAAACCATTACTGTTATAAGGGCGCAGTCACCCGTTATATGTATTGGTAATGTTAATGCTGGTGGAACTGGAAAAACACCAACAATCATAGCTATGGTTGAACATTTACAAAAGTTAGGGTGGACGGCTGTAGTGGTGTCACGGGGCTATGGTAAAAATTTAAAAGTACCTACATTGGTGAATCCGCTAGTCCATAGTGCTGAGCAAGTTGGCGACGAGCCATTGTTGATAGCGGCTTTTTGCCAAATAATAGTAACTAACAATCGTGTGGCGGGTATCGAGCTTGCCTCGAAGGGTAAGCCAGACGTAATTTTAATGGATGATGGATTTCAAGACCCCACAGTACACAAAGACTTCTCAATTATAACTGTGGACGCGTCCTTAGGGTTTGGAAATGGGTTTTGTATTCCAGCGGGACCTTTGCGTGAGCCCATTCTTACAGGCTTAAAGCGTGCTGATATGTGCCTTTCGATTGGTTCAAAAGAAAATCAAAAGAAATTTTTGAAAAAACTGGCCGTTCCTTTGGGTGTAGTGCATGTCGCCGCTAAGGTTAAACCCTTGCTCACGGGGATGCGATGGGAAGGTCTCAACGCATTTGCTTTTGCTGGCATTGCTCACCCAGAAAAGTTCTTCCTAACTTTGGAAGGCTTAGGAGTAAATATTCTAGGGCGTGAGGCTCTCTCGGACCACCAACCACTTTCGCTCAGCTTGATGCGGCGCATGTCTGCTAAGGCAAAGTTATTGAATGCGCAGCTTGTTTGTACCGAAAAAGATTTTGTCCGAGTCCCAGTAAATTATAGGGCGGAGGTTTTGGTGTTGCCAGTCCGGCTAGAGATTGAAGATTGGTCCAAGATCGACCTAAAGTTAGCTGACCTTGGACTTACTTAATTACTGTGCATCTAAAATTTGTTTAAATTCAAGATATGGCATATTAGCATATTTTTTTCCATTTATTAGAAAAGATGGGGTAGACGTGATCTCGTCACTTTTTGAATTTTCTTCAAACCAGGCAACTAGATTCTGTGCCTTTTGTCCGTCAGTGAAGCAAGCTTGCACATCGTCTTGGGATAGCCCAGCTGTTATTCCAATTCGTCGTAGATTCGCAGCAATTTCAGCTGGGGTGCCTTGGGTCCATTCTTTCTGTTTGCTATAAAGAAGATCTGAAATAGCAAAAAATTTATCCTGTCCGCCACAGCGGGCGATGATTGAAGCCCAAAGACCATATCGGTCAAAATATATTTCCCGATAGGTAAAGTGCACTTTGTTAGTATCAATATAATCTACTTTTAAATTTTTAAAACTATCTTGATGAAACGAACGACAGTGGGGACAGGTATAGCTGGCATATTCAATAATCTTTATTGGAGCGTCTTTTGCACCTAGTACCATATCCTTGATTTTTGACGTATCAATCTCACCGATAACTTGTGCGTTAGCGGCTCCAAAAACGGGTCCCAACTGCTCTGCTGTTTTTGGTATAGCCACAAAGTAGATCCCAAAACCCAAGCTTATCACAAGGACTAATCCAATTAAAAATTTGTTATTCATTTTCATGGCCTCTTTTCATTTTTCAAAATATTTTTACCAAAATCTGACAGTGCTGCTCTCAGTTCATCATCTTTAATTGTTTCTGCGATAGCAGCTACCTTGGTGGCTGTTTCTGGACAAGGGGCTGGCTCTGCGTCCTTTACTTTTCTGGTTTTAAACTGCAACTGACCTTCCGAAAAACCAATCGGTGCGGTTTGGGTGATGCGTATTCGGGCAATGGCATTATAGCCATAGCAGGCGTTTACTTTCTCTCGTATTACTGGCAGCTGCATCTCAAGCATTTGAGCTTGGGCCCCTGTGGTTAAAATAACTAAAGTAGCGCCAAAGCCCTTTTGAGCGTAACTTACTTTTATTGGTATTGAGACATTTGAAACCTGTGCACCTACTATGTCGCTCCAATGTGTTAGCAGGCGAGTTATTGCAAAGCCCCGAGATTCGCCAACTGCTCGTAGTTTTTGTTCGACTAAAGCAGACGTGCGTTGAAAGCCAGACTGGCGTTTTACATATGGACTTGGAGTTTTTTGCATCGATTTAGCTGTCTCTTCCTGATTTAATGTATTTTAACTGAAGCGCCGCCCAGCGCCACCTCTTTTACTGAAAGTAAACTATTAGTTGCCAAATCAACCAAACCCTAATGTTTTATTGAAGTGGTATGATAATCACGCACGTATTTTGCCTTGGCGGGTTACGCCCGCCGACCGAAGATTGGGCGAGGTGCCTGATCCTTACCGGATATGGCTTTCAGAAATTATGCTGCAACAAACAACAGTGGCTGTGGTTAAGGCTTACTTTCAAAAATTTATTAAACGATGGCCAAACGTTTTTGAATTAGCTGCCGCCAATGATTCTGAAGTAATGGCAGCCTGGGCGGGACTTGGATATTATGCGAGGGCTCGTAATCTTTTGAAATGTGCGCGCAAAGTAGTATCCAATTTTAACGGCGAATTTCCTTTAGATCGTGGCCAACTACAAAGTTTGCCGGGGATTGGCCCTTATACCAGCGCCGCTTTAGCTTCGATTGCATTTGATCAGTCCGAAACTGTAATTGACGGCAACGTGGAGAGGGTCATGTCTCGGTTGTTTGA
>JAFMEA010000136.1 GCA_017856985.1 Planktomarina sp. | reverse complement strand
CGAATTTGGATGGACCCAACAACAGAGCAATTAAAATAATTCAAACTGTAGCGGTATCAAAATTTTCGTCAGCGTCGGTTCTAGAGTGTTCTGATTCATCTTTTCTCATCGTTTCGAATAGAAATGGCTCGCCAGCAATAGTTGAATTACCAAAGCTACCGCAAAAAATGCCACCTTCTAAGGCTCAACCGGAGCTTGTAAATTGATGAAACCCTTTTTTCTTAAATTCATCTTCTCTCTCATGTTCAGTTCACTGGCATCATCTGCACTTGGGCAGGATGGTAGCGTGTTAGGTATGCCAGCTTTGACTTCGAGTATTGGCGAAAATGGCGAGGCGACGTATTCTCTGTCTTTACAGATTCTTGTTTTGATGACTGTACTGACTGTTGTTCCGTCAATTGTCTTGGGAATGACTGCGTTTACCCGCGTGATAATAGTTTTATCTATTCTGCGGCAGGCTATGGGCACCCAACAAACGCCACCAAACCAAGTCTTAATTGCGATAGCGCTTTTCATTACTTTTTATGTTATGAACCCAATTTTTGAGGTGATTTACGAGACTGCGTTGAACCCTTACCTAGAGGGTACAAAATCTGCCCAATTAGCTTTGGCCGCTGCCACAGACATTTTAAAGGAATTCATGGTTGCCAATACCCGTTCAGATACTATGAACATGTTTGCTGAGATGGCGGGTGAGGGGCCGTTTGAAAACACTCAGGCCATCCCTCTGTCAATTGTTTTACCGTCATTTATTACATCTGAGTTAAAAACAGCTTTTGAAATTGGTTTTTTAATTTTCTTACCCTTTCTCGTAATCGATATTGTTATTGCATCCATTCTTATGTCGCTAGGCATGATGATGTTGTCGCCGATGTTGATTTCTTTGCCTTTCAAATTGTTGTTGTTTGTATTGGTTGACGGGTGGGCCATGACGATTGGTTCACTTTCATCAACATTTGTTGTGGGCTAGAGATATGGTTTTTGATCAGAATGTTCAGTATCTTAGTATGGCTTTTTGGCAAATTGTTGTAGTTGCTGGCCCTATTTTGCTCGTGGCCTTATCGGTTGGTTTATTCATAGGTTTAATTCAAGCAGCTACGTCTATTAATGAAATGACACTTAGCTTTGTGCCTAAACTTTTCGTCGTTTTAATTGTCATGTCCTTAATGGCTACTTTTACAATTACTCAAATGACTGATTATTTTAGTTATATTTTTGACGAAATATCCAGGAAAGGCCTCTAATTTGTTACCAATAGTTAATGAATTAGGCGCTCTTCCAGGACTGGAGTTGCAAGAGCTTTTTACCTTTTTGGTTTTAATATTGGTAGCGTCGCTCAGAGTTGGTGCCTTCTTGATCTCAGCGCCGTTTTTTGGCTCTAGGATGGTACCGCTACAAATTAGAATAGTGTTTTCATTTTGCTTGGGCTTTTGGATATTAGGCACTCTTCAATTTCCGCCGCAAAGTGTATTAGCTAGCCCTAAATTAATTTTGATTGTGATGCAGGAGATATTCATCGGTCTTACAGTCGGCTTAGTTCTCAATATTTGCTTTGCTGCTGTGAGCTTGGCTGGTGAAAAAATTGCTGCAACTTCTGGCTTAGCCTTTGCGTCTCAAGTTGACCCCACTGGCGGTGGTCAGTCTCCGGTAATAAGCCAAATTTTCATGATATTTCTCATAGTAGTATTTTTCTCAATTAACGGGCATTTGATAATTTTAGGTTTGATATATAAAAGCTTTACGCTTTATCCGTTGGGGCAATTATTAAATTACGGTGACTTGATCGCTGCCGGTCTGTCGGCAAGCGATATATTGTTTCGCTCCGCTGCAATCATTCTCTTGCCCATTGTCATCGTCTTGCTGTTTGTGAATGTAGCAATTGGTTTTATTACAAAGTCTGCACCACAGCTTAATCTATTTTCCTTTGGTTTTCCAATGACCCTAATTGGCGCTTTTTTGATCTTATTCTATTCAGTTGATGCCATTTCGTTCGCGTTCAAGGACTTAATTCAGTTAATAATTGACCTTTTGATGTCGTTTCTATTGGAAAAAAATGATGGCTGAAGAAAACAATAGTCAGGAAAAAACGTTAGATCCAACTCAAAAACGTTTGGATAAAGCTAGGGAGGATGGTGACATCCTCTCATCAAAAGAAATGTTTGTCTTCGGTTCAAGTTTTATGGGTTTAATTATTTTATTTTGTTTGGGAATGGTGGCTAAGAACGTTCTTTCGAATTGGGCGTCTTTATTTCGCTTGGATCATCCCGAAAACTTGAGCGTTCTGCGCGTATTTAGCTCTGAGTCCGCATTTGGTCTTATACTTGGTGGAGCAGCTATTTTTGCCCTTCCCTTGTTTGCTACTGTGATACTTACACAATTTTTTGTCGCTGGATCTATTAATTTTTCTACGAAGGCTTTGTCCTTTAAGCCAAGTCGAATTAACCCTTTAAGCGGATTGAAACGGATCTTTTCAGTCAAAGGCCTGGTCGAGCTAATTAAGTCAATAATGAAAATTATATTTTTGATATCAGTGACGGGGGTTATAATTTGGGCGTCTTTGCCAAAATTATTATACTTGAGCAGTTCATCTTTGAGCGATGGCCTTACATTATTTCATCACACTTTGATATCTTTAGTTGGTGGTTTAGTCGTGGTGCTGGCTTTGATTGCATTGGGTGATTTTCTTTGGAGTCGTCATGAGTGGATGAAGAAATTGCGTATGAACCGACAAGATATGAAGGATGAATCAAAAGACAGTGAAGGCTCACCGGAAGTCAAATCGCGAATACGGCGTCTGCAAATGGAAGCTAGTCAAAAAGCGTCTGAGAGGGCTCAGGCAATTGAAAATGTCAGTGATGCTACGGTAATTATTACAAACCCCACTCATTTCGCAGTTGCATTAAAGTATCAGCCAGAAACTCGGGATACGCCTTATATAATTGCGATGGGTAAAGGGCCGATGGCGCTTCGCATTATAGACGAAGCTGACAAGGCGAATATAAGCCGTGTCCGTAGCCCGTTATTGGCTAGAGCTCTCTTTTTCACTGGTGATATTGGCGTGGACGTAGCGGAGGATCTATTCTCAGCAGTTGCCTCCGTTTTAGCTTATGTGCTTCAGTTGGAGCGTGGCACAAACCCAATCTTCGAAGATCCAAATATACCTGCCGATCTTCTGTTTGATGAATTTGGTTCGAAACTTTGAAGTCGAGGAAAGCACTATGGCGCAGCGTAAAAGATCAATGGGAGAATTAATATCTTCAGTAACTTTTTTTGGAGCAGCTATTTGGTTATTCTTTGAAGCTAAATTATTTTTAGAGGGTGGCGACATTCTAAAAGGCGTAATTGTATACGTCGGAGCCTTTTTATCATTACTGGCATCTATGAGGTTCACAATCCAGAGGCTAATACTTAGATTGCGAGATGTAATATGGCCAAAATAACATGTTCTAATTGCATCTACTTTTTTGTAACACATGATAAAAAAAGGCCTTGGGGTTGTAAAAAATTCAATTTCAAGTCGAAATCCCTACCCAGCCAGTCAGTTGTCATAACTACTGGCACAGATTGTGCTTACCATAGTCTGAAATCCAGTGCAGCACT
>JAFMEA010000135.1 GCA_017856985.1 Planktomarina sp. | reverse complement strand
CATCCCTAAAAGGTGATAACTGGTCTGCGGGAGATGGCCTCTTGGGTATTGCGTACAACAGCGTAATAGAGAATGCTATTGGCGGTTCTGCTTCTGACAATGTCGTTGGTAACAGTGTAGCAAACACACTTTATGGAGGTTCTGGTTCAGGTGTTAAGGATACTCTAACTGGTAATGGCGGTGCCGACATTTTCGTGTGTAGCTTGTCAGATGCCACAACCGACCTTTCGGTGGCAGACAGTATTTCTGATTTCACAAATGGAACTGATTTTATTGGTTTAGAAGACCGGACCTTCTCTGATCTGAGTATTTTAAACAGCGCTGGCGACACTAAAATTATCGACACGAGTAGTAGTAAAATTCTCTTCCTACTGGACGGGGTTGATCATACTTTGATAGACAGTACCGACTTTGTAATCACTGATTTTGTTTAACAAAGTTACGCCTATAATGTAGAAAGGTGATTTATCTATGAGCAAAGAGCCCTTACCCTACACCCGCTTGATCTTTTAACTCTAGCAGCCTGTGGTGGGAGTCTGTGCTGATATGCTATTTCGATTAGAGTAGAGATTTTATCTTATCTTAACCACAAATCAATCAGCCAACTAGGGGTGTTGTGGTGGCGCTGTCAGACTGATGTGAACAAGCATCGCATTACATGCGTAACTAACTTTAAGTTCAATGATTGACGTCACTGGGGGAGACCAACGGCATGGTTTAGCCTGAAAATGATGGTTGAGTAGCGATGACCCCAACCAACAAAACCCTTCATAAATGAATCTACACCACCAACACTAAAGGGCCGGTATCCGAGGCGCAGTGCCCGTGATCCGGGGCCCCGGTCCATGGTCTGGCTGGGAGCCTAAATGACGGCTGATGGGATGGACTAAAGTACCTTTAAACTTGACAGAAAGACCCGTTTTGCCTCACAAATAATTATCAAAAACCTTTAGGGAGAAGAACTGATGTCAACCATCAAAACTTCATTCGCTGGGAATTGGATAACATCACCAGCAGGATCTGCTAGATTTTCAAAACGCAAAACACCACTAATATGCCCTGGTTGCGGGAAAAATTATTCAACCGTACCATTAAAATCTAAATGTGACAGCTGTGGTTGCGCATTTTGCTTTGATGGAAACTGCATCGGTACCAAAGGTGGCAGTAAAATGGCCCAACGCGGGTTAGGTAGAGCAGCGGGCAGGACGTGTCCAAAGTGTGGAAAGGGAACTCTACGGCTAATTTAGGGTGCTGTCAGAGGAATGAAAACAAGCATCAGATTTCTGGCATTGCCTAAATCTATGCTCTCAATAATTGACGCAGCTTAAATTTGATACCGGAAATTATAGTTCAGCTATACCCCAGAAGGACTGCTTTTGGGACCGCTTTATAATTTAAGACCTAAAAGAAGTATCTGTAATAAATAAAAATATAAAAAGTTTGACGAACACAAAGGGTCTCACAATTTGGCTGCCCTTATCGTTGAGGCAGGTCAGTCAGGATTCAGCACGCCACGCTCAATTTGATCTAATTCGATGCTTTCGAACAAAGCTTTGAAATTACCTTCCCCAAAGCCATCATCACCTTTGCGCTGAATGAATTCAAAGAAAATTGGACCGATAACTGTTTTGGAGAATATCTGAAGAAGGATACGCGTTTCACCACCATCCAGCACGCCTTCACCATCGATCATGATCCCATTTTTCATCAAGCGATCTATCGGTTCTTCATGGTCAACAACGCGAGTCTTGCTCAGCTCATAGTAGGACTTTGGCGGGCCCGTCATGAATGTGATCCCACGCGAAGCTATCTCATCGGTCGCGTCGTAAATGTTCCGTGCACCAACTGCGATGTGCTGGATGCCTTCGCCATTATACCGCTTGAGATATTCGACGATTTGCCCAGTTTCACCGCGATCTTCATTGATTGGGATGCGGATACGATCGCAAGGTGAAGTCAACGCCCGGCTCGTTAGGCCAGTAAATTTACCTGCAATGTCGAAGAACCGGATTTCGTTAAAGCCAAACAGGTCGCCATAAAACTTGAACCAGATATCCATGTTCCCCTTGTGAACATTGTGGGTCAAGTGATCCAGATAGTGGAAACCGACACCGATTGGATGGGTCTTGCCAACCCAATCGAATTCTTCGTTATAGGGGTTTTCTTCGTAATATTTATCTACGAAATAAATCAAAGAACCACCAATGCCTTCGATCGCAGGCACATCCATTGTCTTATCAGTCCCCCCGTAAGGTTTTGCACCTTTGCCGATGGCATGATCAAAAGCATGCTGAGCGTCAACAACACGCCATGCCATTGATGGTACGCTTGGACCGTGCTCTTCAACAAAACGAAGCGCTTGGCTGTCCTGTTCATTGTTCAATACATATGTGATGTCGCCTTGCTGCCAAAGCTGAATGTCTTTTGTTTTGTGCGTTGCGGTGTGTGCATATCCCATTTTTCCAAAGAGCTCTCTGAGCTCATCTGGATTTGGGTGAGCGAATTCAACGAACTCAAAGCCGTCTGTGCCAGCAGGGTTTGCATCTGAAATTACTGATTTTGGTGCGTCGTGTGGGAACGGGCCCATGGTAATTCTCCTTGATTTTCTCAAAGATACGCCTTGCTTTGTGCAATAGGTGCGCAAAGTTATGTCGTTTTTGTATAATATACGCGTAAATATTGCATTATAATATAGTTATGCGCATTATATGAGCATGATACAGCTTGATTCCAAAGATATTCACCTACTGACTCTTCTGCAAAAAGATAGTCAAAAATCGGCCCTTGAACTGTCTGAGACACTTGGGATGTCAGCCTCTCAAATTGGGCGACGTCGCCAGAGATTGGAAACCGAAGGATTTATTGAAAGCTACCCCTGCCGACTTAACGCCAAAAAGTTGGGGGTTAATGTTCAAGCTTTCATTCAAATCCAAACTGAATCTCAAACCGGCGATACGCATAGATTAGTAAAGCAACTGACAAACACTCAGCCGGAAATCGTTGCAGCTTGGACTTTGACGGGCGAAGCTGACTACATCTTCCGGGTTTTTTGTACTGATCTCTCCGCGCTCAATAACTTAATCCAAAACGTGCTATTACCTCACCCTTCTATTGGGAGAGTTCAAAGCCAGATCGTCATGGATCAGATGAAGGACGAAACCGCCTTACCTTTACCAAACAGACGTTGATCAGGAAAAAAGGTGTTGTTCTAAACGGATGTTCCAATGACAGCCGCGTAAGCATTTTGTAGGTGGCATGGTCACTCATCTGACTTTTGAACAGCACTGTTCCATCCAGCTAAATACGCAGCCCCTACAGCCTTCATAGTTTCTGCATTGCTGCGTCCATAGTGGCCACGATAAACTGTCGTTACAGGCAAACTGATCAAGCGCCTGATTGAATTTCGGAAAGCTTTCAGATCGGCATCTTTGCTACGATCTGCGGGCTCACCCTCATAAATGTATTCGTCTGACCATACGAAAGCTTCGCCAGTGAATAATAGACCACTTGCCCGCTCAAACAGCCCGCTGGCACCATCCGTAACGCCGGGTAAATGCACCACCTCAAAAATGCGGTCACCTAGATCAATGTTGTCACCATCGG
>JAFMEA010000134.1 GCA_017856985.1 Planktomarina sp. | reverse complement strand
CCTGCTGGTGCATATTTGCCCAAAATGGACATCCCGGAATATGAAATCCCAACCCGCAAACTCTACATCAAATTGTGGAAGGGTTCATTTTGCCTGACTTTATCCATCCATCTGTAAGCAATTGTACATGATCCAAAATTCTTTTCAGTTTTTGTTCAAAGGCCTATCGGTACAAATCATCACTACAAACAAGGTGAATTTTGGCTTGGAGATTTTCTCCGGTTCTATTTCGTCAATTACAAGGAGGAAAGAAATGTTAAAGAAATCTTTGCAGCCAGTATGTATTGTATCTGCATTAAATTCTTCCTGTTTTATCAAAATCACGGGAGGAAAAAATGAATTTTTTTAAATCTGGCAGTGACATTCTGCCAACAGATATCACTGATCGAGCTCATACCGAGAAATACCGCAATGAGGGGGTCAATCGTCGGGAATTTCTTGCCATGGCAAGTACCTTCGGGGCTACAACGGCTTCTGCTTATGCAATGCTAGGAATGAGCATGCCCGCTCTAGCATCTGAAAACCCTCAGCCAGGAGGAACAATTAGGATTGGAATGGTTGTTCGAGCCGGGAAAGATCCTCGGTCCTATGATGATAGTCCTCAGGCAAATATAAGCCGGGGTTGGCTTGAGTATCTCGTGCGATATACTCACCAGTTTACCTTTGAGCCAATGTTATTGGAAAGTTGGGAAATTAGTGAGGATGCCAAAACCTATGTGCTGAATGTGCGCCGTGGCGTAACTTGGCATAATGGAGATAGGCTAACTGCTGAGCACGTCGCCTACAATATAGCGAGGTGGTGCGAAAAGGATTTTGAGGGCAACTCTATGGCAGCTAGGTTTGGCACGCTAATTGATCCTGAGACCAACAAGGCGGCAGAGGGTGCCATAGAAGTGGTTGATGGCATGACTGTTCGTCTAAATTTGCCTAAACCAGATATTACTTTGATTGCAGGTATGGCAGATTATCCAGCTGCTATCGTACACCCAAGTGCTGGAAGTTCGGACCCGTTCCTTGTTCCAATGGGCACTGGACCATATACACTGGAAAGCCATGAGGTAGGTCTAAAATCAGTGCTAGTTCGCAAAGAAGGGCATAAATGGTGGAATGAAGGCAACGGCGCTTATTTAGATCGAATCGAATACATTGATGTAGGCACTGACCCCACTATCATCGTCGCTTCTTATGAAGCCGAAGAAATAGATGCTAATTATGAAACCAGTGGTGATTTTGTAGACGTTCTTACCAGTCTGGGTTTGGAAAAAAATGAGGCAGTGACAGCAGCAACTATTGTTCTGCGAACTAATCAAAATACGGAAGTAAACGGTCGAAAACCTTATACTGATGTACGTGTCAGGCGTGCCTTATCCATGGCTGTGGATAACAAGGTCCTGCTTGAACTTGGTGTAAATGGCCTTGGCATTACGGCGCAGAACCACCACGTCTGCCCAATTCATCCTGAGTACGCTGAAGTTGATCGAATCCCTTATGACCCCGAAGGTGCTATGACCCTTCTAAAAGAGGCTGGGATGGAAGACTATGAGCATGAACTAATCTCTATCGACGATGACTGGCGAAAGAATACAACGGATGCCATGGCAAGTCAGTTGCGTGATGCGGGCATTAAGGTTAAACGTACAATTGTTCCAGGTGCTTCCTTCTGGAATGACTGGGCAAAATTTCCTTTCAGTTCAACCAATTGGAACATGCGTCCGTTAGGTGTTCAGATACTAGCGCTAGCATATCGGTCTGGTGAAGCATGGAATGAAACAGGCTTCGAGAGTAGTGAGTTCGATGATCTTTTAGAGAAAGCGCTGGCCACCGCGGATATTGTTAGACGCCGTGAAATAATGGCCAGGCTTGAGAGCATCATGCTGGAGGAAGGTGTCGTTACCCAGCCATACTGGAGGTCGCTCTACAATCATAATCGTCCGAATGTTAAAGGGATGGGAATGCACCCAACCTTTGAAATACATATGGATAAGATATGGCTTAGTTAATGGAGTCAAATGCGATGAGTACACCGACTGATAAAACATTGAAAGCTGGTACAAGTAAAGAATGGAACTGGCATCCAGATTTACCTGTTGCGGTCAATCCACTCTTCTCTTGGCCTCCAAAACCAATGGCAGCTCTCCGATGGGTAACCAATAATTGGTTACCCATGACTGAATATACGATCTATGCCCTGATAGCCTGGGCTACCTGGGTTTGGTTATTGCCACCGTTGGAGCAGATGCAGACTCTAAGCTGGGTATGGGTTTTACAGATTTGGGCACGCAATCTGATTTTAATGATTATTTTTGCCCAAGGTTTGCATTTGTGGCTCTACGGATGGAAAAGGCAAGGTGACGATTTCAAGTATGATCGACGTGGGCCTGCCAGGAATGCGCGTACTTTCCTCTGGAACGATCAATACTGGGATAACATTACTTATGCCTTGCTGTCGGGTGTCACGATTTGGACTTTTTATGATGTCATTGTGTGGATAGGATATGCCAATGGCTGGGCACCTATGATCACAATGCAAAGCAACCCTATCTGGTTTTTTACATTATTCTTGTTTTTGCCATTAATCCAAACATTCCACTTCTATTGGATACATCGTGCTTTGCACATTCCGTTTTTTTATAAACGTGTGCATTCGGTCCATCATCGAAGTGTTTCGGTCGCTCCATGGTCAGGCTTTTCCATGCATCCGATCGAGCATTTCTTCTACATGAGCTTGCTGTTGATCTTCCTGGTTATACCAGCGCATCCAATCCATTTTATTTTCATGGGATATTCGCTGGTCCTCGCTACAGCTACGTCGCACGCTGGCTTTGAGGATCTGGTACTTGGAGAAAGAGCGCACTTAAAAATTGGATCTTTTCACCACCAACTTCATCACCGCTACTTCGAGTGCAATTATGGCGGCCCAGAAATGCCTTGGGATAACTGGTTTGGCAGCTTTCACGATGGCAGCCCTGAGGCGACGCAACGTGTGCGTGACACCAAAAAACGTATGCACGGGAAATAAGGGGCTACAGAGTGTCTTAGAAACAGTGGGTACTGATTTAGAATATACTGAATATTTAGAGAGTTTTGTCCAATAGCGTCACGTACTTCACAGCCGTCATCTGACTGCCCGACGATCAATAAACATGCTGATTAGAAGAGATAGACGTCTAATAAGGAATGAGCAGAATGGCAAAAATTACCTATAAAAATTACCTATATTGAACATAATGGAACACAGCATGTTGTTGAGGTGTCCAACGGTTTGACAATAATGGAAGGTGCTCGAGATAATAATATCCCAGGAATAGATGCGGATTGTGGTGGAGCTTGCGCATGTTCAACTTGCCATGTTTTGTTCACTCGGATTGGGTCGAAAAATTACCAGAAAGTGAAGATATGGAGCAGGATATGCTCGACTTCGCCTATGAACCTGATCCTAAAAGATCTCGATTGACGTGTCAGTTACAAGTCACTGATGATTTAGATGGCTTAATTGTTCAAATGCCGGAACAACAAATTTAAACAGGTAAATTAAAAAACATTATGCAATCCATCTGCATTTCCCCGTTATACTTTCCTGTCGAAAACCATAAGATCCATGTCTGAAACCAACCGCACTGCAGGA
>JAFMEA010000133.1 GCA_017856985.1 Planktomarina sp. | reverse complement strand
CGTTCGCCATCATAGAGCGAAAATGATTGCTTGCTCGTTTCGGCGGGGCGGGTTGTGGGCAATTGCTTTGCCACGGGAACCAGCGATGTGTTTTGCTTTTTTGCCATTTTATGCCTTTGCTTGACAGTCTGATAATATGCTGCATTAGCAACGGCTAAACAAGTTGAATTTTAAGAAGGTAATTCTGGCGCTTTTAACTTTGAGCATTTGTCAGCAAGAACCAGTAAGTCCTACTTGTCGCCCAATTTCTGGCATAAAACTTGCTAAGACAGTGAAGGTCAATAGCATTGGGTTTGATAGTTATGATTTCAGTAATTCGCAGCGGCATGGATGCAGCACTCCAGAACCTGGATGTCACATCAAACAATATCGCTAATGCACGAACAACGGGCTATAAAAAACAAGAAGCAAGATTTACTGACATGTACAGCTCGGCGATTACGTCACCGACTGGTGATAGGCTTGGTATCGGCGTACAAACTCCAGAAATTACTATGAGTCAGAAACAGGGCAATCTTCAGAAGACAAACGGCGTCCTTGACCTTGCTGTTGAAGGTAATGGATTGTTCCAGCTGCAGGATGAGGCAAATCCCGAAAAAAGCCTTTTCACTAGGGACGGATCTTTTACACTCACCAATGAAGGAACAATTGTTAACCGGGACGGCTTTAGTCTTATGTCCTCTAACGCTGGGCCGATCAGCATTCCTCTGGAGGCAGCGGGTATTGTTACAGCCGATGGTCTTCAGGCTTTTGGGACGCTAAGGCGATTAACGTCTGTAGCAATTCGTGAAAATGGAAATATTGAGGCGACTTACGGGAGCACAAACACAGTGATCATCGGAAAAGTCGGTCTAACGTTATTTAGTGACCCGAACAGGCTAAAGCCAGTGGGTGCAAATCTTTTCCAAAGTAGTGGAGGCTCAGGCAGAGGGGTCATGGGTGCAGCAATAACGGGGGGTCGTGGAAAAATACACTCTGGCGCATTAGAAATGGCGAATACGAACATCACCGAAGAGCTGACAAATATGATACGTGCGCAACAGGCATTTTCAGGCTCATCACGGTTGCTTCAGTCTGAAGCGGAGATGGTAAAAAAGTTTCTCTAGCTACTAGATAAGCTTTACCCGCTACTTTAGCGCTAATGTCCAATTCAAACTTGTTATCGAGGTGGCAGTTGGCTCATCGATTATAAGGCAGCCGTCGTGACCTAAGGTCAGGGTTGTGCCAAGCTCAATTTTTGCCGTAACACTGCGGCCCGCAGTTTTAATCATCTGCTTTACAAGATAATTAAAATGCTTTTGTGGGAGGTTTATTTTGGCTTCCATCACATTGCGATCTAAAGGCACATTTAGCGTGCCGGAGAACCCTGATTTTGCCAAACTCGGTTTTATCCACATCTCGCACGACCCTCTAGCAATTGTAATCAACGAAAATTTAATCAGCAAGCTCTCTTCAGCGGTAAATGAATGAATTTGATGTTCTGCGCTTCGAACCCGCATCTCGATATGAGTGGTGCTTTCAAAATCTTTCATACGCACTGATGCCTAGTTAGATTGGAGGGTGTTCATCGATTCTCGGAGCTTGGCAATAGCTGATTTTTTGATTTGCGATACTCGGCCGTTGGAGACTTCAAGCACCTCAGCAATTTCCATCACATTTAGTTCTTCAACATAATAAAGTTGAATAACAAGCGCTTCATTGCCTGATAGTTGCTGCAGTGAAACCTTTAAAAGCTCTTTTAGGTCTTTGTCGTTTAACATATCTTCTGGGGACTGGTCATCAGATGCAAACCAGATTGAATATTGGTCATAAGCACCATCAAGAGATTCGACTGTGTTGGCCTGAAAAGCACGTTCCCATTCTCTGTATTCGCCCAAGCTCACATCCATCTCAGCGCTGATCTCTTCTGCATTTGGTTCCCTGAAAAGCCTTCCTTGGAGCGTGGTGAGGGCTTTGTTGTAACGTTTTTTCATTTTAATGGTTGTACGGCAAAGATTAGACGCTTTGCGGAGATGGTCGATGATGTCGCCCTTGATCCTAATAGATGCATAGGTTGCAAAGGTCGCACCTTCTTGTTTTGTATAGGTTTGTGCGGCATTAACCAGAGCGGCAAATCCAATCTGGATGACGTCTTCAATTTCAATCGCATGACTGGTTCGGCCGTAAATGTGCCAAGCAATCTTCTTCACCAGATTGGTATGTGATCTGATCACATCGTCTATGTCTGTTTTCTGATCAGTGTAATGGTCGCGTTTTATTGAGCTCATTCTTCACCCATATGATCAAAAAATTTAAGAGTATTAGTTTTTGGAATAGTCACAGTCATCAAATTCCTGGAGACGTCGCGAAAAGCTGTTGAAGCCATTGAATCTGGCCTGCTTATCGTTACTGGCGTTCGCTGAGCAACGGCATGTTTTATGTCTTTTGATTGAGGTATCATGCCAGCGTAATGCAAATTTATATCCAAAAACCGCATTGCGATGTCACGAAATTTTTCGAAGCTGCGCTTTGCCATATTCTTAGTTTCAGCCATATTGACGATAACCGCAAAGTTTTTAACACCAGTCTCCAGATTTGAAGCTTTGATAAGAGCATAAGCATCAAGAAAGCTTGTTGGCTCTTCGATCAACACAACCACGACAAGATTGGAAGCGCTGGCAAAAAACAGAGTACTGTCAGCTGCGCCTGCAGGACAATCCACAATTAAATAGTCAATGTCTCGATCTAGATTAGAGATACCAGACAAAATCTGATGTCGGCACCTGTTGTCCAAGTTAAGTAGCTCGGTTAGTCCCGATCCACCTGATATTATGCTAACTCCATCCCTGAATTTGGTAATGCTTTCTTCCATGGAACATTTGCTATCAAGAAAATCTGCGACCGATTTTGACGGCTTCGTTCCAAGTAACACATGAACATTTGCCAGACCAAAATCGGCATCAAATAACAGTATATTCTTTCCGGTTTGACCAAGTGAGACCGCAAGATTAACAGCCGTGTTGGTTTTACCAACCCCACCTTTGCCACTTGTTACTGCTATTGAGAGTGTCATTTTTAAGCTTCTGATCTGTGGCTAAGAGGGCTAATTTTGGTCTCGAAATCAAGATTCTCCTTAAGATACTGCATCAGGACGCTCTCCGAAGCAAATAAAGGCGCATCTGCAATGGACTTGGAAGCGGAAAATAAACCAATTTTTGCGTTAATGGTTGCAAAAGATGAGAATTCTGCTGTGGTAACTTCGCATTCATCCAATTTAGTTAGAGCAACCATTGGTTCAAGAAGCTTTGTATCATTCAATGTAATTTCTATCATTTTGGCGCTTGTGCTCGCAGGAACTGTCAGAATGATGCCAACATTTTCGGGGCCAACACTTGGCAAAATTTCTGTCAGTTTTTCCGTTGCGTTACTAACCGGCATCGCCATATCCACAATCATGACTTCATTGCTTTTGATCTCGTTGAAGTCTGAAGCGGATGTGTCAACGCCAATAGTGTAAACCTGACTATTAAGAAGACGACAAAAATCTTGCAGCCGGCTACTTCGTTGTTGCCCGCTGGTTATCATTTCGGCTGTTATTACACTTTTATTTGGCAAAGCCTCTTTCAGACTAGCGGTTAATTTGCCAACCAT
>JAFMEA010000132.1 GCA_017856985.1 Planktomarina sp. | reverse complement strand
ATCCAATTCAAAATTCATTGTTAAACGATCTGCTTCAGGCCCAGTCACAACAAATTTTGAACTCGAAATGAGCTCCGAAAGGCCTGCTGAACCGGAATAAATGTTAGCGCCGACAATAACATTAGTACCTTGGACTTGGACGTCGTCATCTATGTTTAATGTGGCGGTATATGTTTGCTCACCTATAGAAAACTGAATCTGCGATCCATCGCTGGGAAACCCATCAGTTAAGTCAAACGTGTCACCATAAAATACGGTAGATGTAGCCATATTTCGAAAATTTGAGGCCAGTTTACTAGAGATTACACCGGTAGAAAATTCATCAGCTTTCTGAGGCAAAAAACTACTTTGTAAATTTCCAGAAACTGGGTCAGATAAAGTTAAACTGTATTTTGATGCGGAAGATACAACATTAATATTACTTGCATCTGCATACCCGCTGTCCAATTTATAATTTGCGTAAAAACTAATATCAGTATGGTCATTTTCGATGTCAAAACTTTTACTGGCAAACCCCATATCAAAGGCTGAATTAGTGCTGTTTAAATTGTTACCATTGTAGCTAGCCGTGAAGTCAGAGGTGCTTTTCATCTGCACATTTCCACCGATGACCAGGTGCTGCCCATCAGAAAGTGTCTTGGAATTTGTTAGCATTCTATCACCAAATCGATCTAACTGATTTACTGAAATCCCAACACCGCTGCCTAAATTTAAATTTTTCAATGCGATATCGCCAGCGTCAACATGCTCTAAGATAACGCCAGAATTTCCACTCGAATAGGCTTTCACCCCAGTCGTGTCTGAAAACGAGTTGATTTGACTTATTAAGCCAGCATGTGAACCATTTGATACGGTTGTACTAATTTGCACTGTAGATAGGTTGTTTCCAACCAACTCAAATTCCACTAGGCCATTTGCAATTCCGGATAATTCAACCAAATTGGAAGCAGTGGCACTTATTCCCAAACTGCTAAGACCCGTTGATAGGTTTTCAGCAATTTGCCCCGCCATCATACCGCTTTCAAAGGTAACGCTGGCACTTCGGCCGCTAGCGGTTGTTACCGAAACAGGACCAGCCAGTTGTGTTCGATTTGTTGGAAAGGCATTAGAGGCATATACGGCAACGTTATTATTAATACTGTCAGGAAAACCTGCGCCAGATAAAGAAATGACATCTAGACCTTCAGTTGTCTTTCTAGTGACATTAGCACCCGAAAAGCCTGCATTCGATGATGTTGGCAAATAATTCGCTCTATAAATTGCGTCGCTTGAAAATCCATTTTCTTGTGTCAGGTAATTCGTTACTTCATCCTGGCTTAATGTCTTTCCGGAAATTTGTATGCCTTCTTTGGTAAATATGCTCAAGTCAGACAGGCCCGTATCCTCGCTGGCCAAGATACCAGAAACTCCACCTAACGAACCAGATTCTAAGGTCGGAAAATTAGAGTTTGATGCCTGCGCTGCAGAAGAAATTACAAAACTTGAGCCCGATGCAACTGCATGAAGCCCAAGGTCCCTGAACGAATTTAAAGAACTATTTGAGACTATCGCCCCATTATTTAAAATTTCGGCCAGATCATTCGTTGTGTCTAAGTCATCAAATACAGACGAAATGTTAAAAGTGTAGTTAGTTGAATTAAGGGTTACGCTTAATTGGTCAGACGAGCTCAATTGAGTTATGTCAGTAAAAATCCGTAAACTTGCCTGTGATTTTAAAATCGAGAGTTCTTCAATAGAGCCGACATTTTCAATTACGCCCAAAACACCCAAAGAGTTAAAACTTACTGGATTCGCTGCATTTCGTGTTTCTGAAAATAAGCTTTGTAAGTTGGAATTACCGAGAGGAGTACTCTCATTGAAATATCCAATATTTAACTTAGACGAGCCAGAGTTTTTAATGTCTGGCTCAACAGAATGAAGACCTGCTGCTGCTAATTTACTTGCATCAGAAATTAAAACTGCCATGTCAGCGCCAGAAGTATCAGTCACCTCTATGAAAAATTTATCTCCATTTTTTGGCTGTCCCTCAACCGAAATACTTAACTCTCCAAGTTCTAATCGGGATACAAAATTTGGTATGGATTCACCGTTACTGCTGGAGACGCTCCAGGAGCCACGTTCCGCATTAAAAATCATTTCTAATTTTGACCCGACTAAACTGTCATTAAAACCCTCTACCCTTAACGAACTAGCCCCTATATTTGCAGCAGCTTTTTGTACAGATACGGCATCTAAACTGAACAAATCAGTTCCCCGTTCTCCATTTAAATCCAAACCCATGCGATGAATTGAATTCATCTCCAACACAAATTTTTGAGCTAGAGCATTTACTTCAGAAATAGTTTTTCCAGTTAAATTATCAGCAGACACCAATCCAGCCAATTGCCCTGAAGAAAAATGAATGCTGGAGACATTGCCATTCGGAACATTTAGATACGACTTGACCCCATGATCATCTGTTTCAAAGGAAATTTCGTTAAAGGAATTACCCTCCAAAAGCGTTGCGACCTCACCAAATTTACCCAGCGATACCGTGACGCCACCATTTTTATGATATTCAACACTAATGTCAGCGAGCTGGCTTATGTTTGAAAGAAGGCTATCCCGCTTGTCTAAAAGCGAGTTTGGAGCCCCACTTTTATTCGCATTCCCTAATATTTCGTTCTGTATGTTCGAAAGATTACGCAAATTAGTATTGAATTCACCTGCCGCAAGGGACAGGGTTTCGTGCGTGAGCGTTCGAAGATCACTCAGTCCAGAATGTAATTGCGATATCTCTCTCGATACAGCCTTCGCTCCAGCAAGCGCTAATGTTCTGAGGTTCATATTAGAAGGGTCTTGGGCAAGGCTATTAATGCCATCAAAAAATTCACCTATGCGGGTACCAACTGTGGCACCTTTAGGTATCAGTACATTTTCAAGGCGATTTAAAATTTCAGACTTTGATTTCGAAAATGAGAACGACGAGGACGCATTTTGTAATTGTAAATCTAAAAACTGGTCGAAGGCTCTAGTGATGCCTCCCATTCGCACACCCAAGCCACTTGTTTTGGAAATTGTTAAAATATCAGCATTAGCTACAGTAATTTCCTCGATTGAAGCGTCTCGCCGCGCGTAGCCCTCCGTGCCAACGTTTGCAATATTTTGGCCTGTAGCTGCTAAGCTATTTTTGTATGCGCTAATGCCGGCCTTACCAATATCAAATAAGTCTCCCATTTTAGCGCCCTATTTAACCAAATCAGTTCGCAACTGACGGACGATCACATCTCTTAAGCCTAAGTTAAAAGATGTGCTTCCAGCCTGAGACAGTTCACTATCAAACATCTCTTGAAAGTTATCACTTGCGGTAGAACCAAGAAGATCGTCACTCAATTTGCTTTGACGGGCCTGATCTAGAAACATTTTAAGAAATATTGCTTCAAACTGGCTGGCAGCCTCCTCTAGTTCTGCTAAATCGTGTGGCTTGGTTCCACTTGCGGGACTCATATTTAATTTTGACATTGTTAAATTGGTCAACATTTCGGCTTGGCTGGGAATATTAGTCATTCAACTACACTCCTATATCACAATCAATTCAGCATTGAGAGCGCCAGCCTCTCTCAATGCTTCAAGTATTGCGACCAAATCTGATGATGTTGC
>JAFMEA010000131.1 GCA_017856985.1 Planktomarina sp. | reverse complement strand
CAATTGAACGAGCGGCAAGAATGAATTCACGTTCCTTGAGGGCTAAGATTTCGCCACGTACAATTCTGGCAGTTTGCATCCAGCTCGTCACACCAACTACCACAACAATTAAGATAAACATCCCTCCCTCTGGCCCGAAATTTGCGCGCAATGGCTGCCGGAAAAGGGTCACGGCGACTAAGAGCAGAGGTAGGATTGGCAAGCAGAGAAATAGATCAGTTAATCGCATTAAGAGACCGTCAAGGCGTTTGAAATAACCCGCAGCGATACCTATTGCAGTGCCTATAATTAGTGAGAGAAGCATTGCTGTCCAGCCTACGGCCATTGATGCGCGGCCTCCTGCGATCATGTTTGCAAGAATATCACGGCCCAAATTATCCGTGCCGAACGGCCGATGCCAAAGTGTCTTTGCCGAACTATCCCAAATTATAGTCCAGATCGGTCGTACGTCTTTATTGCGAATATCTAGTTTTTGAGGCTCAACATTCCATATGTACGGGCCTAGCAGGACTGCAAGCGTGATAAAAATAAGAAAACCACCCCCGAAGACAGCCCCCTTATGCCTTTTAAATTGATCCCATACGTCCAGCCAGTGATTACGCGGCGCCTTCGCTGGCTCTAGATCCTGGAGAGACGAATATGGATCAATCTCTTCAATTTTGGTTGATGTTTCAGTCATAGCGAATCCTCGGGTCGAGTACGCCATATAGGACATCGGCAATAAGGTTAAATGCCACAATCATAATCGCAAAAATAAACGTAATAGTCATGACCATAGGAATATCATTCGCAAACAGAGCAGTGATTAACAGCTGACCAATCCCGTTTACACCAAAAACGTTCTCAGTAATGATTGCCCCACCAAAGATAGATGGTACGCCGAGCGCAATAATAGTAATCACTGGGATCATTGAATTGCGGAGCACGTGCACCATCACAACTACGCTCTCCTTAAGTCCTTTGGCTCTAGCCGAGCGTACGTAGTCTTGGCTTAGGTTATCTAGCACAGAAGCTCGCATGTAGCGACTGATTTGAGCTGTTGTTTGGAGCGCTAAAACCATGACTGGCAGTATCATTTGCGAGAGTTGATATTTGAAACTAGCCCAATCATTCACTACGTGGGTCGTATCATAGATGGATGGTAACCAGCCAAGTGTGACAGAAAATATTACGATCAGTAGAGGCCCCGTGAAAAAGGGTGGAATTGAAAACCCAACCATTGTGACAAACGTCCCCGTCTGATCAAAGATGGAATAGTGTCGATAAGCTGAGTAGATACCAATTGGCAGAGCTATTAAAATCCCAACCACGTATGCTAGGCCAACAACCCACAATGTTTGCGGTATCCGCTGGATAATGATATCCATGATTGGGCTTCGGGTCTGCCAGCTGATGTTGCGTTGTTGTGGGACTAGTTTTTGTAACTCAGCATCATAAACCATTCCTAATTGTGTGTCAGGCAACCAACCAAATAGTAAGCTGCTGTGGGTCATCCAATCTATCAAGAACTTTGGTTCTACGATGAAGAATTGGTTAAGCCATTTTAGATATTGAATGTGGACAGGTGCCCCAAGGCCAAGGGCCTCGCGCATTTTCTGTTTCACCTCATCGGGGACGGTCAGTGGCACTTGTGCCATTGGATCTCCAGGTGCCATTTGGAGCAGGCCAAATATTACAATACTGATGAACAAAAGCGTCGGTATTGAGAATAACAATCGACGGATTGTGAAGTTCAGCATATGTGGGGCCTTTGTACGTCGGAATCACGTTTTGTGGGAGTAAGGTACGCCGAGGCGTACCCTACAGATTTTAATTGTTCAAAGTTGTTTCGAACAGGTAACTAACTCAGTTACCTTTGCGATACCAGTCAGCAACATTCCAAGTCTCTGAGTCAAAGGTGTTGAGAATAACGCCACCCAAACTGTTTGCATGAGCTGATACACGACCACGGTCAACCAAAGGAACGATAACAAAGCTGTCTTTTGTCAGCATATCATTCATTTTTTTGCCAAGCTCACCGCGCCTTGCGAGATCACCTGTGCGAGCTAGTTCGTCAATCATCGCGTCATATGCTGGATCACAGAAGCGGTTGATGTTTGGACCCTGCCATTGACTTGATGGTTTAGGCTCATTTCCGCAACGGTATGCCGCGAGATAGGCCTGAGGGTCGGTGCCATCAAATACGTTCGCATACATCTCTACGTCTGCATAGAACTTTTGATATGTATCAGGCGAGCCCGCGTCCCCACCAAAGAATACTGACGCGTCAAGGTTACGCAATTCAGTTTCAACACCAATTTGGTTCCATGAATCTTTGATAAGTGCTTGGAAGTCCTGACGAACGGCATTTGTGGATGTTTGGTATAGAATAGAAAGCCGAACACCATTTTTTGCTCGGATACCATCTGAACCCTTAACCCATCCAGCTGCCTCTAGCATGGCGTTTGCACCTGCTATGTCTTGAGTGAGGCATCCTGTGTTGTCTGATGCGTAGAGTGCTGGTGCTGGTACTAAGTTACAGGTTGGCCTACCTGCGTCACCATAGCCTACGTCAACCAGTTCCTGGCGGTTGATAGCCATTGATAGTGCTTCGCGAACGGCTTGTTCAGACAGGAATGGGTGGGGTTCTGCCACCGTTGAGCGTGTCTCAGGAGGGAGATCTGGCGAAGGATTGGTGAGGTTCATCTCGAGGCGTTCAACCAATGCTCCAAATGCTTGTATTGGTACACCTTTGCCACCTTGTGCCATTTTTGCGATCACGTCTGGGGCTAATTGTAAGTTCCAGCCGTAATCATACTCACCAGTTTCCATTACTGCGCGACCAGAGGCTTCAGCCGAGCCGCCGCCTTTGAAAGTTAACGATGCAAAGGCTGGCTTACCGGCCGTACGGTAATTATCATTGGCAACCATTTGGATCACATCATTTGGTTTAAAGTCTGTTACAACAAACGGGCCTGTACCAATGGGACCAAAGTTTTCTGCTGTACACCCCGGTGCGCGCGCACCCGTACAGTTTGCGAATTGAGCCGCTTGAATGACTGGTGACTGTCCACCCATAAAAGGTCCATAAGGATTTGGTTTTGCTTCTTTAAAAGTCACTTTGGTTGTTAGCGTATCAAGTGCTTCGACGCTTACAACTCCATCAAACTTTTCCAACTGCGCGCAGCCACCTTCGGGATCCATACAGTAGTTGGCGGTAAAAACTAAGTCCGCCGAGGTAACTGCTGACCCATCAGACCACAAAAGCCCTTCTTGCAGCTTCCAAGTAATTGATGTCAGATCCTTGGAAACACCACCATTCCCAACCGTTGGAATCTCTGCTGCCAGGTATGGCACCATGTCACCATTTTGGTCGTAGCGGCCCATTGGCTCAATGACGAGAGCTGATGATTCTATATCTTTTGTGCCACCTGATAAGTAGGGATTTAGGATTGATGGTGCCTGCCAGTAAATAATTTTGACTTCGCCGTCACGGGCACGTTCGCCCTCGTGACCATCCGCCATCGCTATGGACGCAAACGCTGTTGTCGCGATAGCCCCAAGCAAAAGGGTTTTTAGTTTCATAATACACTCCTTGTTGGGCACACCTAGGTGCCATATGATTCCGCGCCTTTAGTAAAAAAGCGGTGCTATGGATGGTTGGAAGGGGCCATT
>JAFMEA010000007.1 GCA_017856985.1 Planktomarina sp. | reverse complement strand
GAATTAATTAGCTAATACAACTTATTTCAATGCTCGGGCCAGAAAAGCTTTTGTTTCAGGTCGTTTAGGTGTGCCAAAAATCTGTTCTGAGCTCCCTTCCTCGATGATTTTCCCGTCCTTCAGGAAGCACACTTTGTCCGCCGCTTGGCGCGCAAACTCCATCTCATGGGTAGCCAAAATCATGGTCATCCCTTGGCTTTTCAATTTTAGAAGGACGTCTAAAACATCGCCAACCAACTGTGGATCCAGTGCAGAAGTGATTTCATCGAACAGCATCACTTCCGGCTTCATAGCAAGAGCTCTAACAATTGCTACTCTCTGCTGCTGCCCACCAGATAATTGATCAGGGTAATTATGCATCCGATCTGCAAGCTCAAAACGTTCAAAGAGCTCCTCAATTTCAGACTTAAGTTGGGATTTAGAGAGGCCTTGGACTCTTTTTGGAGCAAGCATAGTATTTTCAAAGGCGGTCATATGAGGGAACAAATTGAAGTTTTGAAAAACCATGCCAATCTTGGCTCGTACGCGCTGTGGGTTAAGGCCTGGTATAGAGATGTCTTCCCCGTCCAAGAATATTTCACCGTCTTCAATTGGTTCAAGCAAGTTAATGCAGCGCAGAAGTGTTGATTTTCCAGCTCCAGATGCACCAATTAAGCAAACCATTTGACCTTTTTCTACGGTGAGATCGACCCCATCACATACGGTATTCTGGCCAAACCGTTTGACCACGCCATGGAGTTCTATTTTGTGCATCAGCGTCTTTCTCGCATTTGGCGTGCCATAAGGTAATCTGCGTAACGTGTCGCTGGTATAGTGACGATCAAGAAGATGATTGCCGCACCAACATAGGGCGTAAAATTTGCAAATAGAGATTTAAACACACCGGCCTGGCGGAAAATTTCTACTGGCCCAATAAAGCTGAGCAGGGACACATCCTTTTGGAGTGCTATCAGCATATTCATTTGAGATGGCACCACATTTCTAACAGCTTGTGGTAGTATAACGTCACGCATGACTTGTCGTTCTGATAGACCTAACGACAAGGCGGCAGATCGTTGACTTGGATGCACGCTGTCAATGCCCGCACGAAAAATCTCGGCTACGTAAGCCGAATATGTTAGAACCAAAGCTAAGGATCCCCAGATAAATGGAGAGTTCCAAGGCCTTGGTAGTCCTAGGCCAGGGATACCAAAACCAATTAGATAAACGGTTAAGATGACGGGTACGCCACGAAATACATCTGTAAAGGCCGCACCAAAGATGCGCAGTGGGAATAAGGCTGGTGACTTTGCATCACGGGCAAGTGCGATCAAAAGTCCAAGAATTGCGATCGCAGGTGCGGACCATGCAAATATCATTACATTGACAGTGAATGCATCCAACAATTTTGGAAAAGTTTTAGCCAGGACAGTTCCATCAAAAAAGCTCTTTTGAACTTTTTCCCAGCCAGGTGTCATAGGCACAAGAATTACTAAAGCCGCAATAACACAGACAGTGCTTGCAGCCGCTATAAGTAATGATTTGAGACGTTGTTTTTGTTCGTAGCGTTCGCGGCGGGTCATCCCCGCCGCTTCAAGAACTGGCATATTATTTGATCAATGGAACACCAGTGGTGTCTTGGAGCCATTTGGCTTCAATCGATGCTAAAGAACCACTATTGATCATGCTTGTTAAAGCTTCATCTACACAAGATTTTAGAGGATTCCCTTCTTCCATTAACATGCCGAATTGGTCAGCATTGTCGCTTGAAGCTGCTGGAAATTGACCAATAACTTTTGAACCCTCAATCATGACTGCGCTGAGAAACAGAGCTGTTGGCAGGTCAAACATTGCTCCATCGATTTGATTAGCGCTAATTGCGGCGTTCACGTCAGCGTTGTCTCCATACAATAGTGGATCATTGGTTGGTTGGATAATGCTTGCTATCTTTTGAACGGCGGTTGTTGAACCAACTGCACCCCATTTTAGGCTCTTTAAAGCTGCAATTGTGGGCTTAGTATCTGTAGCGCTCGCCCCAACTAAAACAGCCATTGGCGCTGTGTAATATGGTAAAGAAAAGTCTACGACTTGATCGCGCTCAGCAGTAATGGAGTACTGCTGCATGTTAACGTCAAAGTTTTTGACACCTGGCTGAATAGCCTCATCAAAAGAGGACCTTACCCAGACTACATCCTGCTCCGCAAAACCCATTTCTTTTGCAACGGCATAGGCAACCGCGGCTTCAAACCCTTGCCCACTTTCTGGTGCATCATCTAAAACCCATGGATAATAAGCTGGGTTACCTGTCGCAATAGTGAACTTGCCCGCCGTAAGGGTTTTGTCAGCAGCACAGTGCCCACCTGCAATTGCATTTGTGGCCATTAAAGCCAATGAAACTGCTGCACCTAAGATTCTTTTTGACATGATAATAACCTTTTCAATTGTTGATTTGCGGTATGGTAGCACTTCACAGAAAGGTGTCTAGGGGTAGTGGCGAAGCTTTCACCTACTCCCCGTATGGAACCCAGATTGTTTTGATTTCAGTACCTGCATCCAACCAGCTATTGTGATCATCTAATGCTGCACCTTGCCATATACGCTTTACATTGCTGCTCGCTTTTTCTTTGACACTACTCGCCACCTCTTGAGTACTTAGGCACCATACGCTGTCTAGGTCCATGTGCGCGCCTATGTGTGCCGCGAGCTCACTTTGCTGGCCAGTCAATATATTAACAGCGCCGGCAGGTACATCTGAGGTCTCAAGAATATGATAAAAATCAGTTCCAGATAGAGGAAATGGCTGACTGGCACACAAGGTAATTGTATTACCTGTCGCAAGTGCGGCTGCCATTGGTGCAACAAGCCCCAATAGTGGTGTCGCATCTGGGCAGAGTGCCGCAATGCGTCCGACTGGTTCACGCATTGCTAAAGCTATGCCACGAATTGGCACTGACTTAGCTCGTCCTTCAAATTTATCCGCCCAAGCAGCATAGCAAAATAATATATCTATGGCGTCTTTGACCTCCTCGAGGCCAGCTTTCCCACCACACATCTCATCAATTCGCTTGGCAAAGCTCTCTCTGCGGGCAGAGAGGTTTTCTGCTACATAATACAAAATTTGTGCCCTAAGGTGTCCTGAGCTCTTCCCCCAAGCGCATAATGTTTGGGCCTGTACTGCGTTTCGAACATCCTTGCGGTTAGCTATTGGCACATGTCCTAAAAATTGACCTTTGGGAGCATATATTGCCTGACTGTATCCTCCGTCAGGCCTTGCTTGTTTGCCCCCAATGTAGAGCTTTGCAGTCCGGTCAACTGGATCAGAACCCGCACTAGTTCCCTTGAAAGCTGCAACGGCTTTCGCGGGTACTGAAGGGTTAGTGGTCTTTGTATATGCTTGTAAACCTTCCCAACCGCCTTCACGGCCAAAGCCACTTTCACGCAGCCCACCAAAACCTGCGGCGGCGTCAAATAGATTAGTTGCATTTACCCAAACCACTCCAGCCACTAATTTTGGAGCAATCTCTAGTGCTAGATTTATGTTTTCAGTCCAAAGTGTCGCCGCCAGCCCATATCTCGTGTTGTTGGCCACCTCAATTGCCTCACTAGGCGTTCTAAATGTAGTAGAGACTAAGACAGGGCCAAAAATTTCTTCCTGCATCAATGTATCAGAAGGCTGAAGCCCTGTTATGAGAGTAGGCGGATAGTAACAACCGTCAGGTACGGTAATATTGGCATGATATGTTTCACCAGCATCATTAGCTGCGACAAGTTTTTTTATTTGTAATAACTGGATAGGATCTACGATTGCGCCCACGTCAATTGATTTATCGAGTGGGTCGCCTATCCGCAGTTTGTCCATCCGTACCTTTAAGCGGCTGTGGAAATCTTCAGCAATAGCTTCATGAACTAAAAGCCGAGAACCTGCACAGCATACTTGGCCTTGATTGAACCAAATGGCATCAACTAAACCCTCAATTGCGCTGTCAATATCGGCATCATCAAAAACGATATATGGAGATTTCCCTCCCAACTCCAAAGTGAGAGACTTGCCGTTAGTCGCGACTGAATCTTGAATTTTTCGTCCCACTGCAGTGGAGCCAGTAAAAGCAATTTTATCTACGTCAGATTCTACTAGAGACTCACCAGTACTACCATCTCCTGTGATTATATTTACTACGCCTGGAGGCACTTCGGCCTGTGAGCAGATATCTGCAAAGAGTATAGCAGTCATTGGAGTATATTCTGCTGGTTTTAAAACTACCGTATTGCCCATGGCTAAGGCTGGCGCAATTTTCCACGCCAACATCAACAATGGAAAATTCCATGGAATTATTTGACCGCAAACACCTAAGGCCTTTCGATCGGGTAGAGCGGTTTTCATTAATTGGGCGTGGCCTGCGTGATGGTAAAAATGTCGAATGGCAAGGGGGATATCAATATCACGGCTTTCGCGGATTGGTTTGCCATTATCTAGTGATTCCATAACAGCTAAGAGCCGAGCGTGTTTTTGCATTATACGTGCAATGGCATATAAAACCTTGGCACGCGCTGGCCCTCCCAAGGCCTCCCATGATGGTTGGGCTGCTCGTGCACATTTTACAGCTTCAGCTACTTCCTTGGCCGATGTCTGCGTCATACCTGAAAGTTTTTCACCTGTAGCTGGATTGCAAACGGTCAAATCATCACGAAACGGGCCCCACTTTCCGTTAATATAAGGGCCTGCAATTCCTCCATGATTTTTAATCCACTGGAGCGCTGGGCCTCGGTCCTCGGGGGCGGTGCCGTAATCCATTGTGTCAAAAATAGTTTCAATGCTCATAGGATTATCCAATTGGGTGGCGGTGATTTGCAGAATAGGCACCGGTTAGGTGATGTTCAAGCTGGCGCTCAATATCACCTAAAAGTGAGGAGGCTCCAAAACGAAAAAGATCTGGACGTAGCCACCGGTTTCCCAACTCCTCTTTAACCAATGCTAAGTAAATAATGGCATCTTTGGCCTTTGATATACCGCCAGCAGGCTTATAGCCGACGCGGAACCCAGTTCGATCATAGTAGGCACGAATGGCGCGCAACATAACCAAGGTAACTGGTAAGGTCGCGTTTATACTTTCTTTGCCGGTCGAGGTTTTAATAAAATCAGCCCCTGCCATCATGCAAATCAAACTAGCCCGCCCGACATTGCGCAGGCTTCCTAATTCGCCAGTAGCCAAAATTGCTTTAACATGGGCGTCCCCGCAGGCGGCACGGAAGGCCGCCACTTCATCATAAAGTGCTTGCCAGTTTTGTGTTAGAACATGGCGTCGTGAAATCACGATATCAATTTCAGAGGCACCAGCCTTCACACTTTCGTGGATTTCTTCAATCCGCAAACGTAGTGGAGAAAGACCTGCTGGAAAGCCAGTACTAACCGCAGCCACAGGAATGTCAGTGCCTTTAAGTGCTTCAACAGCAAAACCAACCATATCATGGTAAACACAAACAGCGCCGGTTTTTAGATTTGGTAGGCCAATACGATTAAGAATATCTTGCCTTACTGGCTGTCGAGCCTTTGCACATATACGCCTTACTCTTCCTGCCGTGTCATCACCAGAAAGTGTAGTGAGATCAATGCAGGAAACTGAGCGTGCTAGCCATGCAGCTTGGTGCTCCTTTTTTATTGACCTTCGACCAGGAAAGCTACTGCATCTCCGCTCAATTGCAGATGTATTTGCCTGCAATGCGAGTGCCCAATCAAGATCGAGTTTCATTCCGACATTTCGGGGTTCAATTGTTAGCGGCAAATGCGCAATTGATTTAGAGAGCTGTTCCATCTGACTTATGTGCATGGGTTTTCTCGCTAATTCAAGTATTGTAGCGCGTGACAAATACGATCGAGCAGGATATTTGCAAAATAATGACTTAGAGGTAACGCCATGTCTTTTGATAGATCAGTGAAAATTGCACCATCAATTTTAGCAGCGGATTTTTCTAATTTTGGTGAAGAGATACGCTGCGTTGAGGCGCAAGGTGCCGATTGGATACACGTTGACGTGATGGATGGGCATTTTGTTCCCAATATTACCTTTGGCCCAAATACTTGTTCTTCTATTCGACCGCACATTTCGACGGTAATGGACGTACACTTGATGATTGCGCCCGTGGATCCTTACATTGAAGCGTTTGCAGAATCTGGCGCAGATATTATTACCGCTCACGTTGAAGCGGGGCCACATATTCATCGGACGTTACAGTCGATTCGAGCAAATGGAGTAAAAGCTGGTGTTGCATTAAATCCTGGGACGCCTGCAAGCGCTGTAGCAGATATACTTGATATCACTGATTTGGTTTGCGTGATGACTGTTAACCCAGGTTTTGGGGGCCAGTCGTTTATTCCTCTAGAGGATAAAGTAGCAGAGTTACGCTCTATGATTGGTGATCGACCCATTCATATTGAGATTGATGGTGGCGTCACCGCACAAACAGCACCTAGTCTCGTGCGCGCTGGTGCCGATGTGCTCGTGGCAGGATCTGCGGTATTTAAAGGTGGGTCAGTTTCTAATCCGTCTCCGTACGGTGCTAATATTAGAGAAATTCGCGCTGCTGTTGGCTAATTAAAATATCAGCAAACCCAGTTTCTTAAATTGTGGAAAGACCGCTGCGCAGATCTGTCAAGATTTTACCAACATCGCTGTCGGTTAGAATCAACGGTGGTGACATCAGCAAATTATTACCGCCAATCCGCACCATGGTTCCCGCCTGATAGGTGGCCTTGTGCACCCGTTTGATGGTGCCCATCTCGAGAGGTGCTTTGGTTGTTCTGTCTGAAACAAGTTCAATCGCGGCCATCAACCCATGCCCACCGCGCACATCTCCAATGATATCAAACTCGGATTGAAGGGCTTTCAAGCCGTCATAAAGTTGCGCGCCGCGTGCTGCTGCATTGGATTTGAGGTCTAAACGTAAAGTCTCACTCACACAGGCATTGACCGCAGCCATACCAACAGGATGAGCTGAGTAAGTGTATCCATGCCAGATAGCACCTTCACCAGATTGATCACTCTCAAAAGTTTCTGCAACTTTAGAGTTAACTAATGTTGCCCCTACTGGAAAATAGGCTGAGGTGATCCCCTTTGCTACGGTCATCATGTCTGGCTGAACTGCCCAATGGCGCGCGCCAGACCAATCGCCAGTCCGGCCAAAGCCCGTGATCACCTCATCAGAGATCATAAGAATTCCGTGTTTGTCACAAATATCGCGGGCCAATTTCATGAAGGAAGCATCAGGCACAATTACGCCGCCTGCCCCTTGAATTGGCTCCATAATGAACGCAGCAATAGTTGAGGGATCTTGGAACATAATCTCATCTTCCATCGCTTGTGCTATCATCTGAGCTAGCTTTGCTGGGTCGCTTTCGTTAAAGGGATTGCGGTATCCATAGGGTGAGGGGAGATGGAAGCAGCCTGGTAGCAATGGCTCATACGCAGTTCTGAACCTCTGATTTCCGTTAACAGATGCCCCCCCAAAATGTGTGCCGTGATAGCCCTTCTTGAGGCTGAGATATTTAATACGTTGAGGCTGGCCCCTTAGACGATGATATTGCCGGGCCATGCGCATTGCAGTCTCCACAGAGTCAGAGCCGCCAGAGGTAAAAAATGCTCTCGCCATGCCGTCTTGTTTGAAGAAGTTAATGACTGTTTCAGCTGCTTCAATTGCTGGCGCGTTACTGGTTCCAGCGAAGGCAGAATAGTAGGGCAGTTTGAAAAGCTGATCTGCAATCGCTTGTTTCACTACATCATTGGAATAACCAAGATTAGCACACCACAGGCCGCCAACTGCATCAATAGCTTCATGTCCGTCCAAATCGATGATGCGCACTCCTTCGGCCCGGTCAATGATAGTTGGAGCGTTAGACTGCAAATCACCTGGGTGACCCATTGGGTGCCAGAGTTGTTTGGCGTTCAGTTCTTTTAACTCTTGTATATCTTTCATTTCAAATCTCCTGAGACCGTAAAGGGGGTTTCAAACCAATATTCTTCTAAATTTTTGCTAGTGCCTATCCGGTCCACGACAGCAAATAAGCCGGGTGCGAACAAAGGTGTCAAAACACCGTGCCAAACGTTGCGATTAAAATTTATTCCTTGGCCTGGAGCAGTGTGAAATGCCATGGGTCTGCCTGGCGTTCCTTCTTCATCAGGAGCCACAATCACTAAAAAAGGGTTTTGGTTCATTGGTAAAAAGGCCTGTGAGCCTTCCGGATGGCGCTCAACCAATTCCAAGCGATAGGGGAGGCTGCGCGGTGTGGCATTAAACAGGCTGATGCCAGCGCGGCCATCTGGCCCAAAATCTAGTGCTGCCAAATCGTGATGCCGCCCGCACAGGCCCTGATTGATGAGATTGTCTGGGGCATCCTTCAGAGTGATGATATCACCAAAGGCTGCAAAAGCGTTTTTGGTGAGTGGATCGATCGAGATGTCAGGCATGAGGCAAACTTTCCAGAAACTTGGGTTTACCCTAGACCTTCCGTTGAAAAGGTCCAGCTGGTGATTTGCTCATATTGGGCGCCGGGGCGTAAAATGATATTGGGAAAATGGGCGTGAGCAAGTGATCCTGGCCAGCTTTGCGCCTCTAACGCTGGAGCGGCATAGGGGCCATAAGGCGCGTCGTGGTGAGTGTTGTAGTCCGGCGCGTGGATGGTGCCGCCATCGTAGAGTTGCACCCCACACTCCGTAGTCGCCATCTCCATCCGCACTCCCTGGGTTCCGGTCAGAGTCGCTACCGTTGTAAGGGGGCGTTTTTGCGAAGCTATACAGAGGTTGAGGTCGAAAAATTGTGAGTTGTCGCCGGCCATTACGGCCCCGCGGCGAAAGTCATAGGGACTGCCTTCAACTGGCAAAATTTGGCCAGTAGGCATCAGGTTTTCATCTGGCTCGCTGTAGTGATCAGCGTCCATCTGAAAAGTTTGCCCTGAAAAGCCAACCGTTGGATCCAGTGACCAATAGGAGTGATTGGCTGGATTGAAGGGTGTGGGCGCGTCAGTTGTGGCATTTACTGTCATGCGGATCGTCGTCTTATGTACAGTATAGCGCAACTCAATCTCTCTGTTGCCGGGAAAACCCCCCAAGCCATCCTCCAGAGCCAATTTCAGAACCACATAATCTGATCCGTGGTCCGCAATGCTCCAGACTTGCCGATGCATGCCAGTACTGCCTGAATGTTGAGTGAGATCGCCGGAATGGTGTTTCTCAAAAGAAAATACCTTTCCATCGATTTCGGCAGAACAACCTTTGATCCGATTGATTACCGGACCCATCAACGAGCCAAAGCTACTCATTTTTCCCTCGTAAGCTGCAAGCTCTGAACTGCCCAAGGTTAAAGGCCAAGGGACCCCGTTTAACTGGACATCATTTAGTACGCCACCGAAGGTTAATATTTTTATAGCTAGCAGATCTGAGTTAATGCCGATTTGACTGACATCGCAGCCATCTTTGGTGGTCCCAAAAGGGATAATTTTTATCATAGAGGTTCCCAATGTACGCCAGCGGCAGGCAGCATTATATCATTCCATGTGATCGCTTTCGGACCATAGTTAAACCAAAACCTATGTGTCTGAGTGTCGCGAATTCGAATGTCTTGGGGCAGGTCCATGTTAGGCAGGTCTTGCTCCTGCGCCAATTGGATCAGAAGACGCCGCCAAAGACTGGGATCCGGCCAGCCTGCGAGATAGATCATATCGCCTGCGCGCACAGCGGCGGGTGCGCCATCTTCAAGGCGCAAGATCACTGTGTCTTCAGTTTCAATCGCTTCACGCCATTTCTCAAAAGCACCACCACCTGATAGCGACATTGGGGCAAAAGGCGGTAGGCTTTCTACATGGGTGACTTTTGTCTCAAGCCCAGTAATCTGAGGGATCATACCCTCGGGTATGGTCAGCTCATCAGTTTTAGAGCCCGCCCGTGGACCGGTGACAATCACTCCGCCGGAAAGGCTTGCAGGAATAGTCAGAAGTCCAGGCGCAAATGTGATTTTGTAGACAGATGGGTCCACTGTTTTGGGGACCACATCTACTGACCATCCGGCCCTGCGCAACTGGCGGTAGCAGTCAAACACCAGTTGGAAATAATCAAAATCTTTACCCTGTGGTTGTGTCTCCCAGGCATAGGCGCTGTCGTAGTCAAACACCAAAGCTACCTGAGCATCAGCTGTACCTACATCGGGAAGCTCAGCCAATTCTTCAGCAACCTGGGCAGCATCACCTAAAGCTGGCGCCGCGGTTGAGTTGGGCTGCAATAGGCCTGCATGCATCTGCTCCTGTGCAAACGGTGCTTGACGCCAGCGGAAATAACAGACCGTTTCCGCGCCATGCGCGAAGGCCTCCCAAGCCCAAAGGCGTGGCATGCCTGGCAAGGGTGCAGGGTTCCAGGGGGCCCAATTTACTGGTCCAGGTTGTTGCTCCATTATCCACCATCGTCCGTTGGATGTTGCGCGGTAGAGGTCGTGATGGAAAGCTTGAAAATCTGGATCACCTTGGCGCAGGAAATACATCTGGTGATCTTCTGTCGCCCCAACTCGATCAAGTAAGAATCCCAAGGGGTAGCTGTCCCAAGAGGAAATATCCAAATCCGCCCCAACATCATAGTGGTCAAATGATGTGATCCTCCCCATGAAATTATGGATGACTGGGGCTTGGGAGTGTTTGCGAATTTCATCGCATTGCACGCGGTTAAATAAAACCACCTGGTCAGAGGTGAATCGACGAAAGGCTAAAACATGGCTGGGATTTGGGTCAGTGACTGTTTGATTGGGTAACTCAAGCTGTTCAAAACTTTCGTATTCCATTGACCAAAATATATTTCCCCAGGCAGAGTTTAGCGCATTGGGAGATTGATAGCGTTGGGCGCACCAATCCTGAAAGCCTTTAAGCGCATGGGGAGAATAGCTAGTTGCGGTGTCGTGACAGTCATATTCATTATCAGTTTGCCAAGCAGCAATATGGGGATTTTTACCATAACGCTCCACCATTAAACGGGCGATCCGACGTGCTTCCTCACGATAACCGTCATGGCTGAAACAATAATGCCGGCGTGAGCCAAATTTGCGGATAACTCCCGCGCTGTCATGGGCCAGCATATCGGGATGTTTTTCCAGCATCCAGCGTGGTGGCGTTGCTGTTGGGGTGCCTAAAATAACCTTTAACCCTGCGGCGCCCAATGTCTCAATTGCGCGGTCTAGCCATTCCCAGTCAAATTTCCCTGGTTTTGGTTCCATCCGCGCCCAAGAAAATTCGCCGATACGCACCCAACTCAATCCAGCGTCGATCATGCGCTTAGCGTCGTTGGCCCAGATTTCTTCAGGCCATTGTTCTGGGTAATAGCAAACGCCTAGCGTACGTTTCATAAATTTTCTCCCAAAATCACTTGATGTTCAAATTGTCCAATCTCGGATACTTGGGTCTCAAAGGTTTGCCCATCTGTGGGTGTTAGTTCCTGATTGGTGCGCCCTTCTGTGGCGCTGGTACAAAATAAACGATTGCTGTTACCAGCAAAGGCTGGGCAAGTGGCATGGGCAGCGGGCAGGTCTACAGTCTTTAGTAGTAACCCCTGAGGGCTATAACAGGCTAATCGAGCAGCGCCCCATTGTGCATTCCATATGTTGCCAGTCGCATCGACCACTGCGCCGTCAGGATTTTCGCCCGTCTGCGTTAGGTCTATCAATAGGCGTGCTTCGGAAATTGGCCAGCCCTCCTCGTCCAAATCGACAGCCAGAATTTTCTGGGTTGGGGTGTCAGTGTAATAAGCCGTTTTTCTATCAGGTGCAAAACAGATCGCATTCGGTATCGTGACATTGGGAACCAGTTGTCTCAACTCGCCGCGGTAGTATCGGTAAATGGAACCAGAATTAACTTCAGCATTCTTGCCCATAGTCCCAATCCAGAAACCACCTTGCGGATCTGCGCGTCCGTCATTTGAACGCGTTACTGAATTATCAGACTCCAAATCACAGATTTTTGTTTGTATTTCTTCAACCAGATCGAATTTGAACAGTTGGCTTTCTGATGCGATTAGAATCTGATCTTGGCTAATCCAACCTGCGGCAGAAACATATTCTTCAAATTGCCAAACCCGAGACTTGCTTAAAAGCTGACGGGCTGTGATATCAAACCAAAATAACTCGTGGCGCAACGGGTGCCATAGTGGACCTTCGCCGAGGCTGCAAGGACGTGGATCATATACAGAAATCATATGGCGTCAAAAGCTGTAACAATAGCCTGCGCCTTGGCGGCAACGGTTTCTGAGGTATCGCCAGGCTTATAAATGGCTGATCCAAGACCAAAGCCATCAGCGCTGGCCTCGATCCATTTGGAAAAATTATCAGGAGCTGCTCCGCCGACTGCATAGACTTGAGTGCCAAAAGGCAGTATCGCGCGCATGGCTTTTAGACCCTTTGGACCAGCCATATCTCCAGGAAAAAGCTTCAGGCCTGTGGCGCCCGCTTGCAGTGCGGCTAAGGCCTCTGATGGAGTAAATACTCCTGGCCAGCTTTGCATCCCTTCGGCGATTGTGGCCGCTATCACGGCTGGATCACAATTAGGAGATACGACCAATTGGCCACCGGCAGAACGTACTTGTTTTACCTGCGCTGTTGTCAACACGGTTCCAGCTCCGATCAGGGCTTGATCCCCGTATACTTTGACGATGGCGTTGATGCTATCGAAGGGGGAGGGTGAGTTAAGGGGCACCTCGATTTTGTCGATCCCAGCGGCTAAAATAACGCCTGCAATACCTACGGCTTCGGCGGGATTTACTCCCCGCAGGATGGCAATTATGGGGCGACTCATAGAGTTTCCTTCCAATCGGTATAGGCGGCTTTTAGGCCAGCCAAAGTCATCTGTGCTGTATCGGTTCTTGTGATAGGCACGTGCTGAGCTGCGAGAGCCGTGGCATAGCCTTCACTCATAGATTTGGGTCCAATGATCGCCAGGGGTTGCCCAAGCCAATAAGGTTTTGAGGCGGCCAGTTCAGCACCAATTAACAGGCCAGAGAGCCGTGATTTTGCAATGTTAGCGGGCAGATTATTCAACAGGCTTCCTGCGCGCAATCCAAATAGGCGTGCCGCAATCGCTTCTGGTCGGGACATTGCTTCATCTACTGCCTGATCAAAGGTTGGTTGATCCCAAGCGTCGCTGCTAACTGAATGGCGCAATACAGAAGCGGTGGAAAGAAGTGCAAAAATCTCTCCTGTCATAAACGTTTGAAAGCTGACAATTTCGCCTGCACTCATCTGCACCCATTTGGTGTGTGTGCCTGGCAGGCAAATCACGCCATCCCAACGTGGATTTAATTTCTGAAACCCTGCAATCTGAGTTTCTTCGCCGCGCATTACATCGGCTGGTTGCGCTTGCGATACCCCAGCAATGATCTGAACATTTAGCCGTGGGTCATTTGTTGGAGCTTTGGTCATCGTGGATAGCGGTTTGCAAGGTGCCGGTTCATAGGGTGCCTCAATCCACCCTTGCCTCGCACCGACCATGCCGCAAGCGATAACATTGGTTTGTATGTTATCTGCTAGCCACGGCGCTATTAAAGCACATAGTACGGCCTCGAATTCAGTTTGGAGCAATTGCCCCATTCCTTGATCCGAGGAAGCGGTTTCCAGATCTTGCCCTTCGGTGTTCATCGCCCAAGCGCGTAGAGACGAAGTACCCCAATCTACAGCGATCCAATCAGCCTTAACGCTCATCCTGTGGTCACCACTCCACCGTCGATCACTAGGGCCTGGCCGGTCATCATCTTTGAACTTTGCGAAGCCAGAAACAGGCAACCGCCAAGAACATCTTCTGGATCAAGTGCCTCATCGAGGCATTGCCGGGCAACATGAGCGGCTAATCCCTCTTCGGTGACCCAAAGGTCTTTTTGTTTTTGTGTCATTACCCAGCCTGGGGCTAATGTGTTGACGCGGATTTTGTCGGCACCAAACTCACGCGCTAAGCTGCGCGACAAACCGTTGATGGCGGAGTTACATGCTGTGTAGATAGGGTAGCCTGCATTGCCCATCATATAACTGATAGAGCTGAAATTTATTATTGAACCAAAGCCTGCTTTCTGCATTTGGGGCAAAACCGTTTGGCAGGCAAAGAAATAGGCTTTAAGGTTAATCTCTATCATCCAATCCCAGAATTCAGGGGTCACCTCCGTAGTGTTGTGGCGTTTGTCATTAGCGGCGTTGTTTATCAGGGTTGTGATAGGCCCATGAGCTTCTTCCGCCTTCAACATGCTAGCTTTGAGGACTGTGGTGTCAGTGATATCACCCTGGATGAATAAGGGACGATTCCCATACTTCTTTTCCATTTGGGAACAGAAGTCGTTGGCATCCGATCTGCCTATGAAGGCCACTCGCGCATTCTGTGCTAAAAAGCCCTCTGTGATCGCGGCCCCAATACCAGAGCCGCCACCGGTTATGTAAATGGAAGCATTTAACAGATCGCTATATTGGGCAATAGGCATATGGTGGCTCCTTTAATGATCCGCCAGGGGATGTTGTTACGCTACAGTGAGAGCTTTTTTCCTTCAACAACCCAGATTGAGCTGGGCATAGTATAGGGTAAATTTAAACCATGTGCCATCAGCCAGGCGCCAGAAATCTGTAGTTTCCGACTTTTGAGAAGGGGATTGCCACGTGACAATTTATGAATGGCGCCGCGGTTTTTCAGTTCTACAATATAGGTGTCGTCTGGATCTAACTGGGTAAGTCGTAGCGGTCGTGGATTAATTTGCGCTGACGTTTCGAGTTGGTTTGAAAAAACTACAAAGCGTGACCTATCTCGAGCCAATTGCATTTCAGCTATTACTGAGGGATCAGAGCTATCAAGGCGTAATATATCTGCCTGCATCATCCATTTACGGTTGTCTTTATACCATTGCGTAATGTCTGAAAGGGTTTGGGTCTCTAAATCGCTAATCTCACTAGGATCCATTTCAAAGCCCATATGGCGTTGTGCAGCTACCCAGGCCCGGTATTCCATGTTAAATACTCGACCCGTAGTATGACATTGCCTTGGGCCAACGTGGCTACCAGTGACGGCGGAAGGTAGAAAGAGTGCCGCACCGTGTTGGATGCGACTACGTTCTAAAGCGTCATTGCTGTCCGACAGCCAGACCCTTTGGGTGTGATTTAAAATTCCAAAATCAATTCGTCCGCCGCCTGAGGCGCAGGTTTCAATTTCAACGTGGGGGAAGTCTATTTGCAGTCTGGCTAGCAAAGCATAGCTCGCTCGGGTCTGATCTGCATCAGATATTGGCAATACCCGGTTATGATCCCATTTGATGTAAGTGATGTCGTATTTTCTTAGCAGTGCAGCGATACTGTTAAACAAATATTCACTGACTTCTTGCAAGCCCATATCGAGAACCATTTGTTTGCGGCCCAATAGTTGATCTGTTGGGCCCAAAACCCAGTCAGGATGGGCGCGATAAAGCGTACTGTTGGGGCTTACCATTTCAGGTTCAAACCAGAGGCCAAATTGCATGCCCAACGCGGAGACATGATCTACAATGGGACCCAAGCCATCGGGGTATTTGCGGCTATCAATCTGCCAATCCCCCAGGGATGTGGTGTCATCATCACGATGCCCAAACCACCCATCGTCAAGGACAAAACGTTCTGCACCCAGGGATTTGGCCTTGGTTGCGATTTGCTTCAGAACTGAAATGTCATGGTCAAAATAAATTGCTTCCCAGCAATTATAGTGCACTGGTCGTGGCATGGCAGCTTTAGCAAATTTTACAATATGATCCCGCAGATGTCTCTGGAATGCGACTGCGCAGCCGTTCAATCCCTGATCTGAAAATACAGCATAGAGCTTGGCGGTGTCGTATTGTAGCCCGGAGGTAAGCTCAGAGTCAGTGGCGTTTCCGAATTGCACCTGCCTACGACCATCGGGCAGTTCTTCTGCAATCATCTTGTGACCACCGGACCAGCCGTAGTGAAAGCCATAGGCTTGGCCTGTGGTATTATTGGTGCCGGACTCAGGAATTACCAGTCCGGGAAAATGCTCGTGTCCGCTCCGGCCTGTGCGACTTTCGCGTAAGTGTATCCCAGCAGACCACGGCACCGTATTGATTTGAAACTCACCAATCCAGCGGCCTGAAACATCTAACATCTCGCTGCTGTTTTGGGGTGCTGGAAAAACTGGCGCGGCTAACCATTGAAGCCAAATTGGCTTGGTCGAAGTGAGCCTGGCCCAAGCGATGATCAACCCTGTCTGAGGCGTTAGCGCAAAATTCGCCTCATAGGTGATGCCAAGTGCGGTATCTTGATAGGTCAGCACCAAATTATTTGCGCTCTCTTCAGCTGATAAGAATCGAAATTTTGGTTGGAGCAAAGCCCCTTGGGTGTTGCGGCATCTGAGACCTGGTTGGCCAGGAAATGTTTGGCTGGCTTCGGGGCATAAGGAAAGGTCAGGGTTTCCGTCAAGCATACCACCAGTGAAATCCTGTTGATGGGCCTCAGCTAAAACGGCAGACGGATCTGATGTTGGCAAAGGTTTCCCCCAATACACAACTTGAGGCAACAGATCGCCTTTGGTAGCCAAGACTAGTGTTTGATGGCCGTCGTCTAATCGCCAACAGTGTGACATCCTAAGCTCCATGGCATTTGGGTTATTTTACTGCCCCGAGGGTGAGCCCCGCAATAAAATGTTTTTGCATTAAGAAAAACATTAAAACTGGCGGTAATGCCGCAATGATTGAGCCGGCACTCATCAGATGATACATCGCGCGATACTGCGCATTGAAGCTTGTGATCCCAGCAGTGACAGGCTGAGAGTTCTCACCTTGTGTGAGCACAATTGCCCAGAAATAATCATTCCATATAAAAGTAAAAATTAAGACTGAAAGTGCAGCAATCGCAGGTTTCATCAAAGGTAAAACTACATACCAAAATATACGCCATTCAGCTATGCCTTCGACTCTGGCGGCTTCGATTAACTCAAATGGTAGGGCTTTAATAAAATTGCGCATGAATAGGGTGCAAAAGCCGGTTTGAAAGGCAATATGAAATAGGACTAAACCGGTTTTTGTATTATATAACCCCATATCTAAAGTTAGGTCTCGGACAGGTACCATTAGTATTTGGAATGGGACAAAGTTGCCGGCAATAAACATAAAAAAGATCAGTAAATTTCCCCGAAACTTGTAAATGCCAAGGGCGAAGCCGGTCATGCAGCTGAGCGTTAACGCTCCGATTACTGTGGGAATAGTGATCAGAAATGAATTCAATATGTAGCGCGGCATGGCGGAGGTAAATACCATGCTGTAATTTTTTATCATCTCGAAAGAAGAAGGCCAGCCCCAGTAATTACCGGTTATGAAATCTGCGTCTGGTCGGATCGAGAACAATGCGACTGCCAGCAAGGGCGCCAACCATAACAACATCGCAAGTGGCAAAAGGGCCTGGTAACTAAGTTGCCAGGCGCGTGAGGATTTTTCGATAGGTTTTGGGAACATCAGTTATAGCTCCAAAAATACTAATGTGAGTTTCATCGGTTAGTAGTCTTCTCATCTTGGTAGGTCTTCCAAAGAAAGTAACCAATAAAGACCATCATGATCAGAAATAGGATCACCGCAATCGCGGCGCCATACCCCATTTTGAAACCATATTCAGACAATGATTTTTCAAACATATAAAAGCTGAGTACCCGGGTTGAACCAAAAGGGCCACCATTAGTCATGATCGCAATTAAATCAAACGAGCGTAAGGAGCCAATTACTGTGACAACAAAAGCGATGAATGTAGCTGGTCGTAACTGCGGTAAAATTACAAACCAAAGCATTTTTAAACCCTTTGCACCATCCAGCCGCGCTGCTTCGATTTGCTCAGGGTCAACAGAATTTAATCCGGTTAAGTAAAGGATCATGCAAAATGCAGTCTGTGGCCAAAGGCCAGCTGCGATTATTCCATAAGTGGCGAGATTGGGATCACCCAAAACGTTTATGGGTTCAAAGCCAATGAACCCTATTATCCCATTGAAAAGCCCATATTGCGGATCATAAAACCAGGTAAAAAATAAGCCAACAACAATTTGAGAAATTACAAATGGGAAGAAAAAAAGTGATTTATAAAGCCTAATTCCTCGCACAGTTTGATTGAGAAAAAGTGCAATGCATAAGCCGGCTGGAATAGCGGCAAGATAGAAAATTAACCACTTTAGATTGTTCCACAAGGAAGTATTGAATGATCGGTCTCGGGTTAACAGTTTTTCATAATTGTCTAATCCAACATATTTTCCATGCGTGTTTAGCGACCCCAACCCGTCCCACTTGAACAAAGATATCTGAAAACTCTGAAAGATTGGAAAAACCACATATAAAGTAAACATCAATATGGCTGGCATCAAAAATAGCCATGGGGTGATCGCAATTTCATTACGTTTATACCAGCTTTGCTTCGCTGGCGCTTTGTTCCGTGGGGAAGTGGTGGCCATAGTGACGCCTCGGAGAGAATTTAGGGACTATTAAATCAACACAGAAAATTTTTTCACTATTGATTCTGGGGTCGGATGCGCGGGTTGTGCCGCGCATCCGATAGTAATTTATATTTGCCTTAATCTTAGATTTATTCTTGGTATAAGTCTTGGCGCACAGATTCTATACGCTCAAGGATGTCATCTAAATTATCTGGGAATAGCATGAATTCCTGCATGCCTTCCATGGCTGCTTTTGCCATTTCAGCTGGGAAGTCACGATCAAAGAACTGTGCAACCCCACCTGGACTATTACTTGATAGCATTTCAAAGCCTTGCTGTACGAACTTGTCATCACTGACACCAGAAGCGGAGTTTATAGGTATTTGGCCCAAGTTATCACCATTATTTATGATTGTTTGTTCTGCCGGTGAAACAAGATAGCGTAAAAACGCACGTGCATTATCTTTGTTCTGTCCATTTGCTGCAATATGGAACGTATCTGTAGGTGCAGCTTCGGCCATTGCAATACCAGGTTTGATTGCTGGGAACTGGTGGAAATCTAATTGGTCATCTGTCAAGCCAGCTGTACGCAGAGGTGCAACTGTAAAGTTTCCAAGTAAAATTCCGCCGGCTTCACCGTTTACAACGAATGGTAAAGATTGTTGCCAGTCTTTATTCTGGTGATCATCAACGAAGGCGCCCATACGGACTAACTTACCCCAATTCTCAAATGTCTCATAAACACTCGGGTCAGTCCATTTCACATCGCCACGTGCAAAACTCATTTGGTAGTCATATCCATGAGTCCGCATGCTAATGTAATCGAACCAAGCGGCAGCTGTCCATAACCATTTGGTTCCGATAGTGTAGCATTTACGGCCCGAGGCAAGCATCGCTTCACAGTTTGCTAGCATCTCAGAAAAGTCTTTAGGTTCGGAAAGGCCGAGCTCGTCATATATGTCTTTTCGGTAATATACACCTATTTGGTAATAAGTGTATGGAACGCCCCATTGCTTGCCGTTAAGCGTGAGAGCACCTTTGGTGGAGGCCAAGCTAGCAGCAATCGCTGGCTCTGCCCACAAGTCGGATACATCTTCAAATAGACCGGCATCTACATACGGCGTCATGCGGTTCGCAGCATACCATGTTAGGACATCGGGCGCATCAGCTGAAAGGAAGTTACGGATTTGAGTTTTGTATGCCTCACGATCAATGACGTTTGTAGTAATGTTTAATTCTGGGTTCAGAGCTTGAAACCTAGAGATCATCGCTTCCATTGTTGCGCGTGGCGCTGGGTTCGATGTATCCAAATTAATTCTTAAATTTCCAGTTAGGTCAGCAGATGCTGGGCTGGCCAGTACTACGGCTGTCGCAAGCGACGCAATTGTCGCTTTTAAAGTAGTTTGCATGGTGTTCTCCCGTTGATGTATATTTATTACTACTAATTTTAGTTTCAAATATTGGAACTTAGTTTTACATATTGAAATCTTAACCGCAACTCGCCTATGCTTGTCAATAAGTACATACTGCAACGGTGTGGAATGTGTGAGAGTCCAACATTCCAAAATAATGGGCGGATTAAAATAATGGGACCAATGGTATAAATGTTTGATGCCCCGAATGGAGACGGTACTGTTGGTAAGGCGATGCAGGTCTTGGACCAAGTATCTTCGTTTGGTTGCCCCGTTCGGTTTTCTGAATTGCTGGCTGATAGCCCCTTTCCAAAACCTACTCTCTACCGATTATTGCAAACTTTAACCAACCAAGGGATGTTAGCTTTCGACCCTGAACGTCAAACGTATTCGATGGGCATACGTTTGGTGCGCTTGGCACATTCTGCTTGGCGTCACAGTTCCCTTGTGCCGATTGCACGGCCCCATATTGAGTCTTTGGCAGAAACGGTTGGTGAAGCTGTACACCTGGCACAATTTGATAATGGCCACGTGCTATTTGTAGACAAATACAAGGTGACAGATATGTTTGATACGCTTGCCCAAGCTGGAAAAATTGCTCCAGGCTATTGTACAGGTGTTGGCAAGGCAATTCTGGCGTTCATGACGGAAGCCCAGCAAAACCGTTCATTGGATCAGCAATCTTATAAGGCCTATACACCCGCCACACTGTCGGATCGCACCGCGTTGGTGGCTGAGCTTGCCTGGATCAGAAAAAATGGTGTGGCTTATGATCGTGAAGAGCATGAGCAAGGGATTATCTCAATCGCCTCTCCAATTCTTACTAGTAAAGGTCGGGTAGTAGGGGCGGTGTCAATTGCGACCTCAACTAACCGATATAAAATTTCAGATTTGAAAAAACAGAAGCCCTACTTGTTGAAGTGTGCAAATTTAATTGGAACTGAAGCTGAATCATGGCAGGTTCCAACATGGAGCTGATGATGGGAGAACTATTTAAATGTCTGCTGTAATACTCTCAAATCTTGAAAAGAACTACGGTGATGTCCGGGTGATCCATGGAATCAATCTTGATATTCAAGAGGGAGAGTTCTGTGTCTTTGTGGGACCTTCAGGTTGTGGAAAGTCGACACTGCTGCGGATGGTGGCGGGCTTAGAGGAGACGACAGGGGGCACCATTTCTATTGGAGATCGCGATGTAACCCGCGAAGATCCAGCCAGGCGTGGGGTGGCTATGGTATTTCAAACGTATGCCCTTTATCCACATATGACTGTCCAAGAAAACATGGGGTTTGGCCTTCGTATGAATGGTTACCCAAAGGCTGAAATTACCAAGAAAGTTGCAGAAGCAAGTCGTATTTTGAAATTGGATGACTATCTCAAACGTAAGCCGGCAGCCTTATCTGGGGGGCAGCGTCAACGAGTATCCATTGGTCGCGCTATTGTGCGTGGGCCGGAGGTGTTTTTGTTTGATGAACCTTTGTCCAATTTGGATGCTGAACTACGAGTGGAAATGCGTGTCGAAATCGCACGTTTGCATAAAGAAATTGGTGCAACAATGATCTATGTCACCCATGATCAGGTTGAAGCAATGACCTTGGCAGATAAAATTGTGGTGTTGAGGGGAGGGGTAATAGAACAGGTCGGTGCACCTATGGATATCTATCGCGACCCCAACAATAAATTTGTGGCAGGATTCATTGGGAGTCCGGCGATGAACTTTTTGAGTGGCCGGGTAAAACAAGGCAAAATTGAAGTTCCAGATTTACAGACTTCAGTCAAAATGGCCGTAAATCTACCTGAAGAGGGTGCGGTTGTTGAACTTGGCCTGCGACCAGAGCATTTAATAATAAATCCTGAAGGCAACACGCACAGCATTGAGATGACTGAAAGCCTTGGAGGCGTATCATATGTACACTTAATAGGAGTAACTGGTGAAAAAATCGTAGTTGAGGAGCGCGGGGATCTACGCTCTCAGGCTGGGGCTAAGGTTGGCATAAAAGTAAATGCCGCTTCCGCCCGCCTCTTTGATGCTAACACTGAGGCGCGCATTCGTTAGAGATAGTACCAGCTCAAACACAGCTAGACTTTGTGATAGTTGGAAGGATTACTAATGGCGCGATGTTCCGGAAAACACGCATTGGTAACCGCAGCAAGGCACTTGTCATATTGGCCCTCCAGAAGAAATAGCAGTGCTTGCAGTTTACTTTGGGGCAGGCGAAAGTACATTTACCACCGTGTCACTGTGCAGGTAATCGATGGTGGTTGGTTGAGCTGTTATAAAGAAAAATTAATTAATATTTAAAGGGCTGAAATCTTGTTAAATAATAAAATAAAATTGCGGTCCCAGAAGTGGTTTAATAACCCGGACAACCAAGAAATGACAGCTTTGTACCTTGAGCGTTATCTGAATTATGGACTGACACGACAAGAGCTTCAATCTGGAAAGCCGATCATTGGAATCGCTCAGACGGGTAGCGATCTTAGCCCTTGTAATCGTCATCATATCGAACTGACAAAACGGGTACGCGATGGAGTGATTGCTGCAGGTGGAACAGTGATAGAGATTCCGGTACATCCGATCCAAGAAACTGGGAAACGCCCCACGGCTATGTTGGATCGAAATTTAGCCTACCTGTCATTAGTAGAAACTCTTTTTGGCTACCCTATTGACGGTGTGGTGCTCAATATTGGTTGTGATAAAACCACCCCTGCCTTGCTGATGGCAGCAGCTACAGTAAACATACCCGCTATCGCTTTATCTGTTGGTCCAATGCTCAATGGTTGGTTTCAGGGTAAGCGTGCCGGATCTGGCTCCATTGTTTGGAAAGCTAGGGAAATGCAGGCCGCAGGTGAGATCGATGATGACGGCTTCATGGAGATGGTGGCCTCTTCTGCGCCGTCAGTGGGATATTGCAATACCATGGGTACAGCTACCACCATGAACTCTCTCGCTGAAGGTTTAGGCATGCAGTTGCCGGGCGCCGCTTCTATTCCCGCCCCGTATCGTGAGCGGGGTCAAATAAGCTACGAAACTGGTTTGCGTATAGTCAATATGGTGAGTGAAGATCTGCGTCCTGACAGCATCATGACCCGTGAAGCTTTCGAAAATGCGATTGTAATCAACTCTGCAATTGGAGGCTCGACCAATGCGCCTATCCACCTTAATGGAATCGCCAAACATTTGGGCGTGACTTTGAACAATGATGACTGGCAAAACCTTGGCCACGATATTCCATTGTTAGTGAACTTGCAGCCTGCTGGTGAATACCTAGGAGAAGATTATCACCGCGCGGGTGGCGTTCCAGCAGTAGTGGGAGAATTGTTAGCGGCAGGCCTGCTGCCCCATCCCAATGCTCTAACAGTCAACGGCCAATCCATCTCTGAAAACTGTAAGGATCTATTTAGCACAAATACTGATGTTATTAAAAAAGTGACTGCACCGATGATGAAATCTGCGGGATTTATCAACCTTAAAGGCAATTTGTTTGAAAGTGCTATCATGAAAACATCTGTCATTTCAGCTGAATTTCGCCAACGCTATCTATCTAACCCCACGAGCCTGAATGCCTTTGAGGGCCGTGCAGTTGTGTTTGATGGACCCGAAGACTTCCACAATCAGATTGATGACCCCAGCCTTAATATTGATGCCAATTGTGTATTAATAATGCGGGGTGCTGGGCCCATTGGATATCCTGGTGGGGCAGAGGTAGTGAACATGCGCCCTCCCTCCTATTTGATAAAGCAAGGGATCACTTCATTGCCTTGTTTAGGTGATGGCCGACAGTCAGGTACGTCTGGATCCCCGTCAATATTGAATGCATCACCTGAGGCTGCAGATGGAGGTGGGTTGGCCTTGGTTAAAAACGGCGATATTATTAGGATTGATTTAAATGCCTGCACTGCGGATATGTTGGTGGATCTTGTAGAACTGGAGCGCCGCCAATCCGCCCTTGGTCCGCGACCTTTTGCGCCGGAAAGCCAAACCCCTTGGCAAGAAATTTTTCGAGAAAAAGTACAACCGTTTTCAGAGGGTATGATTCTTGATGGAGCCGATGAATACAAAGACATTGCGCGTAAATACATGCCACGGGACAATCACTAAGAGTATAAATTTAATTTTTTTGATACGAAATAAAATTTCTAAATTTTGAAGCTAATGCCCGTTCATTTCGTTGGCAACCAAAGCGACTCCATCAGCAATTTTAGAAACTGGCAAAGAGCTATATGCCAATCTATAATAATTTTTTGGTGCTTGCTCGTTTATAAAAAATGCTCGACCAGGTTCAATTAATACACCTTTCTCTAGCAGGCGTGCCGCCACAAATTTTGTATCAACTCCTTCTGATGCGCGCATCCAAAACGAACTACCACCGAATGCACCTTGGCCTGCAACAGTGAGGCCATTTTGCTGAAATGCTACTTCCATCGCTTGTCTACGCTCATGAAATGCATTTGCCATTCTGCGTATTAATGCATCGTAATGTCCAAGCGACAGAAAATAGGCTGCAGTGCGTTGAATGTGGCCAGGTGGATGCCGCAGTACAGTTGATCGGAGTGCACGTGCTTCACGGATAAAATGTTTTGAACCAACAAGATAGCCAAGTCGTAAACCGGGAAAAAGAGATTTAGAAAAACTTCCAATGTAAATTACACGGCCTTCTTGATCGAGAGACTTCAGCGCTGGCGAGGGTGCTTTTAGAAAAGACATTTCAAACTCATAATCATCCTCAACAATAACAAAATCATTATCAGATGCCCGCTTCAGAAGTGCCTGCCTGCGATCTAAAGGCATAGTTGTTGCTGTTGGGCACTGATGAGAAGGTGTGGTAAACACAACGTCAACGTCGGCAGGAAGTTTCTCAGGTGGTAGACCTGAAGAATCTACTTCAACCGACGCAATTTGGCAGCGTGATTGTGTAAGTATATCCCGTAATGATGGATAACATGGATTTTCTAAAGCAGCTGTGCGTCTTTGATTGAGTAAAACATTTGCTGAAAGCCAGAGCGCATTCTGGGCACCCATTGTGACTAAGACTTCGTCTGGATCGGCTTTTATTCCACGACGAGGAAGGGTGTGGCGCAATATAAATTCTACTAGTTTTGGATCGTCGCGATCAAAATAATCAGATGTTAGGGCGTCATAGTCTTTGGAACCCAAAGCCTGAAGGGCGCAAAGCCTCCAATTAGAACGGTCAAATAGTGTTTCATCAGCCTGGCCATAAATGAACGGATATTTGTATTTACCCCAATCCTGAGGCTTAACGAGTGAAACACCACCAGAAAACTTTTGCCCGATGGCCCGGGTCCAATCTACTTTGTCTTCTCGCGGCTTGATGGGGAATTTAGGAGGTTGAGGAGCATTTTCACTAATATAATAACCACTGCGGCCGCGGCTAGTTAGGTAATCATCTGCTAAGAGTTCGGTATATGCTAAAGTTACAGTAATCCTACTAACAGATAGATGCTTTGCTAACTTTCTACTTGAGGGCATCTTTTCATTTGGTCTAAATCGTCCACTTAAAATTGCTTCGGCGACCAGTTGCTGAATTTGATTTTGTAATGTCCCTTCCGCATTGGGCATTAAAAAAAAAGTTTCTTTTGGAATAGCCATTTTGGACTGATACCCCCATCTCAACTGGCCTTATTTACGACTTATTGGGAGTAATTGTCCATTGAGAATTCTATTTAGTCAGATCCAAATAGGTGTTTTAACTTACTTCTAAAAAAAAGGCAGGGCGTTTACCCTGCCTTTTAAAACAACAAACTATTAGACTTTATCCAAATACTCTAGTGAGTGCTTGGTCAATTGCATCAGTAATAAGATCGATATCTTCATGGGTACAAATGAGTGCCGGTGAAAGACATAATGTGTTGTTAAACCCTGGAAAGGACCGGTTGGTCGCGCCAATGATTACGCCCTGAGCCATACAGTCTTTCACGACTGCAGCAACTTTACTTTCTTCTGCTGGCTCGCGTGTTTCGCGGTTAGCCACTAACTCTGCACCACAAAATAGGCCCTTACCACGAACATCGCCAATGCACTCATGTCGTTCGGCCAATGAGTGGAGATTTCCCATTAATTGTTTGCCGCGTTCAATGCAGTTTTCCAGTAGATTTTCATCTTCTATGATCCGCATGTTTTCGAGTGCGGCCGCTGGCCCCGCAGTACACCCGCCAAAGGTTGAGATATCTCGGAAATAGCTAAGTTCGTCAGAAGTATCTTTGAATAGGTCAAAAATTTCTTCTGTGGTTACCGTCAATGAAATAGCGGCATACCCAGACGCTACGCCTTTAGCCATGGTTACAATATCTGGCTGAATATTGTAATGCTGATATCCAAACCAAGTACCAGTACGACCCAAACCGCAAACCACTTCATCAATCATTAAAAGTACATTATATTTTTTGCAGATTTCTTGAACTCGTTCCCAGTATCCGTCAGGTGGGACAATTACGCCACCGCCGGCGGTAATGGGTTCTAAAATTAAACCTCCAACAGTGTCTGGGCCTTCTCGTAGAATTACGTCTTCTATCGCATTGGCGGCCCTTAGAGCATAAGTTTCGCCCTGTCCTAAATTATCCTGAAGCGGTTCACGATATTCAAGACAATGTGGAACAGAGACGAAACCTTCTGGAAATGGACCATATTGCGCGTTGCGTTGATGGTGACCACCGGCGGCCATAGTCGCAATAGTGGTGCCGTGATAATCTCGTTCTCTGAACAGGATCTTGTTTTTTTTGCCACCATACTTCTTGTGGGCAATTTGGCGGATCATTTTGAAACCTTTTTCATTAGCTTCAGACCCAGAGTTTGAGAAGTAAACGCGGCTCATACCAGGCATTTTTTCAATGAGACGTTTTGCAAAGTTAGCTGCTGGAATAGAACCCGCTGCGCCTGCAAAATAATTCATTTTGACTAACTGATCACGCACCGCATCTGCCATACTTTCTCGTCCGTAACCAACATTTACTGTCCAAACGCCACCAGAAACCGCATCTATGTGCTCTTTTCCAGCTTGGTTCCAAACGCGCAAACCTTTGCCTTCCACAATAATGTTGGGGTCCACTGTTTCAAATATTTTATTTTGTATAAGGTGATGCCAAACATGAGCCTTATCGTTAGCTACAACTTCACTTAGGTCATTTGGTAAAGTACCGTCCATGTAACAAATTCCTTTATGTGATTAGGCAGATTCTTAGTTGATATCTTTCAACATAAGAGCGCAGAATTCCAGTTTTAAAAATAGGGCCAGTTTTGTAGTCTATATAAGGCCAAATTATATTTAAACAGGTAGGTATATATTTACATAAAAATAGTTTTTAAATATTTACTCAATTTCTTCACCAGATAGCATAGCGTTGATCCAGAGTTTCGTCTCGGGTGTTTTTGCGAGGTTTAAAAATGCGGCACGCTCACGATCAAACATGTTCTGTTCGCTGACTTCGAGGTTTTCATCTGAGGCGGTATTGACCACGATTGTTGCGATCTCCATTGCTGTGGTTTTATTGTGTGGTTTAAACCAACCCTTAGCGACCCCATCACTCATAAAGTTGTCCATTTTGGATAAAAGAGCTTTGCCGGGCAAGATCATTTTTGGTGATTTAGGCGGGGTGTAGGTATCGGCCATTTGTGTAAGTATATCTGTTGCCTGCGTGATGAGTTTGTCTCGGTTCATTACAGTTTCGTCTAAGCCAGGTCTGAAATAGCGCAGTTTTGTTGCTTGCTCTGGGCTTTCTCCAGTTTTGCCATAGCCCACTTGCATCCATGTTTCCCAGGCCGCAGTCTCTGGATCCAGAGATGCCTCATACCATCTTTGGTAGGTAGTTTTGACGCCCCCACCGCCTGGGACAACGCCGACACCAGACTCAACGAGACCAAGGACAGAATTTGCGTGAGTGAGTAGGCGGTCGCAGTGTAAAAGAACTTCAAATCCACCACCCAAAGATAGGCCTGATGGAGCGCCTATGACTGGGACTGGTGTGTATTTTAACGCTGCAACCGCTTGTTGGAAGTCGTTTAAAAACCCGTCCATTTCGTCCCATGCTTTTCGCTCGATGAAATCAGCAAAACGGTTTAAATCAACGCCTGCGCTAAAGTGTTGCGCGTCATTGTGAATAAGAATGCCGGCACCATGATCCTCAGCGGCTTGTTTCACAATTTTCATGCTCTCCGCCGTGAGGGCGTTAGCTTTGGAGTGAAATTCGACCAGTCGTAAATTTCCGGGTAGTGACCAGAGGCTGGCGGCGCGATTTGTAGCAATCGGTGTGAGGGTCCGGCGCGTTAAACTAAAGCGTTGTGTGCCAGTTGGCAGGTTTACCGGTTTCAACTTAGTTTGTTCACCAAAGTTTCGGACATTTAGAACGCTGCTTTCCACAACGTAAAAAGGGCCCAGGTTTGCGGATGCAGCCAAAGCTGTTGGAATTTCACACCCGGCTTCGTGGGCTAACTCAATTACAGTGCCTGCACCAAGGGCGTCGATCATTTCGAACGGTCCACGGATCCAGTTAAAGCCCATTTTCATGGCGTCATCTATGTCTTGGGGCGTAGTGGTTACTTCTGGGACCAAGGCTGCAGCATAAGACAAGACACGACCCAAAAAATTTCTACAAAAGCGGGTGTGTTCTCCGTCGCCTGTGATCATTAGAGTAAGTGTTTCACGACTTTCTTGCTGTGCTAAAGCGGCCGCTTGTGCCATCGTGGGCAGTTCTTTTGCGCGTGGTCGCATATTGCCCGATGCAAGATCTATGGCATCACCATCACGGTAGAAGCCACCTTTGCCCGATTTTAGACCAGTAAATCCTTGTTTGATCATGGTGTTGATTAGGCTGTTAGCAGGATTGTTAGAGCGACCTACCGCATGAAAGACATCCTGTTTTGGAAGAATGTCGCCCAAGGTATCTACAACATCTGACATCAAATCGACGCCAATCATGTCGTATAGACCAAAGACGCCAGTTTTAGGGATACCCATTGGACGCCCCATTAGGGCATCAGCATCTTCAATACTAAGACCCTGCTTAAAGGCCTCATCCATACCAACTTGGAGTGCAAATACACCTACGCGGTTGCCTAAGAAACCGGGGGTGTCATTGCAAGATACAACGCCTTTACCAAGGACTTCATCATTGAAAGCTGAAAGTTTTTCTATCACGTCCGACCGTGTATCTACACCGCGAACCAATTCTAAAAGTCGCATGTAACGGACGGGGTTGAAGTAATGTGTGATTGCGAACCGTTCCCTAAAGTTGGGAGGCATCTCTGATACAAGCAATTTGATTGGGATCGTTGATGTATTAGAAGTTACGATGCAGTTTTTACTAATGACCGCATCAAGACGTCTGTAGAGATCCCGTTTGATGTCTAATCGTTCGACAATAGCTTCGACGATCCAGTCGCATTCTGCTAATTTTTCAAAATCATCGTCAATAGTGCCAGTTTCTATAAGATCAATGTTGCTACGTTGATGAAGTGGAGCAGGTTCGGATTTTTGGAGGCGCTCCAGTGCATAAACTGTCGCATCTTTGTTTAAATCTAAAAGTAAAACCCGGTGGCCAGCATTGGCAATTTGTCCAGCAATACCGGATCCCATGGTGCCCGCGCCGATGACTGCAATTCGTTTGAATGTCATAGTTTAATTATTTCTTAAAAGAATGCCTGAAGGGCTTTGTTAACTTCGATTGGTTGTTCTGTGATCGACATATGACCTGACTGGGGAATTTCTAACATTTCACCGCCTAGCGCGCTGTGCAGTGCCAAACCAGTTTTACGGGGCGTCATTTTATCTTGGCCGCAAATAATTGTAAGAGTAGGGCATGTTATATCTGCCGCCGCTATGGGGCCGTTTGTGTATGCTTTGCATGCTGAAAGACCTGCATGAAGCGAGCCAGATGCATTACTCGCCATCACGCGGCTACCGTAAATCATGTGTGATGTTCCTGGGACTGTGTGTTGGTGTTTATGACCTGTCGAGCCGTGGGCCCAATCCATCATTGCTGCAATGGCTTTGCTCTCGTCATTTGCGGCCATATCAATCAAAGTGTCATTTACTGAAATTGCCAATGCAGTACTAATGAATACTGCTTTGGAGACGAGGTCTGAATATCGACTAGCTAATTCCAGAGCAATCAGCCCTCCCATGGAATGACCAATTATTGATGATTTTTTGATACCAACAGCCTGCATGAAACTGGCATACCAATCAGCCATTTCTTCAACTGTTTTAAACGCTTTTCCGCTGGAGAGTCCGTGTCCAGGCATGTCGGGAGTTACACATTGCCACCCTCGGTTTGCAAAGAATCGGTGCTGCAGCATAAATCCAAGGTGAGACTGACCGGAGCCATGTATAAACATTAGGGTCTTACCGGATGGATCAAATTCACGGCCACCTGTGGAGGCGAAGATTTCGGTATCGTTGAGAGTGATTTTCATTCAGCAAGTTCCTTTGCTGACTGAACCTTGCTGGCAGTACGTAGGGCCTGCCTAAAGTCGTCTTTGAGGTCTTCTATATCCTCCAGACCGACTGAAATTCTAATTAAATCATCGGTCAAACCGGAGGAGGCCATAGCTTCAGCGGAAAGATGCGAATGGGTGGTGGAGCCAGGGTGGATAACCAGAGTTTTGGCATCGCCTACATTTGCCAAGTGACTTGCTAATTGCACACTTTCGATGAAGGCCTGTCCAGCTTCGCGTCCGCCCTTAATACCGCAGGCTATTATTGATCCTTGACCTTTTGGCATCAGACGCATTGCGACTTCGTGACCTGGATGATCCGGCAGGCTTGGGTGTTTTACCCAAGCAATTCGTTCATCATTGACAAGGAAATCTAACATCGCAGCTGTATTAGACATATGCCTTTCCATCCGTAACCCAAGTGTTTCCAAACCTTGCAAGATGTAAAAGGCATTTTGGGGTGACATGCAGGGACCGACATTCATCATTCCTTCAGATCTAATTCTAACAGACAGGGCTGCCGGCCCAAATTCTTCCCAAAGGATAACGCCCTGGTAACCGAAATGTGGAGCAGTTAAAGTTGGGAACTTATCATTTTGTCCCCAGTTAAAATTACCACCGTCAATCACAGCCCCACCTAAAGCCACGCCATGACCGCCCATCCATTTGGTTAACGAATGGATTAACACATTTGCTCCTAATTCAATCGGTTTAATCATCCACGGAGTATTAAACGTCGCATCAATGACTAGGGGGATGCCAGCAGCTTTTGTTATTTTAGCCACAGCTGATACATCCATGATATCCATCCCGGGGTTTCCAATTATCTCTCCAAAAACCATCTTGGAGTTTGGACGGATGGCTTGGGCAATAGCTGAAAGATCATCCGGTTCGACGAAGGTTGTCTCGATGCCGTATCGTTTCAATGTGTGTTCAAATAGGTTAATGTTAGCCCCATACATTTTGGACGAGGCCACAATGTGATCGCCCGCAGAGCAGAGTGCCAATACTGTTACAAATAATGCTGACATTCCGGATGCGGTGGCAACAGCTGCCACACCGTTATCGAGTGCCGCTAAGCGTTGTTCCAGAACTGCGACTGTTGGATTGGTTAGTCGTGAGTACCCATGGCCCCCAACCTCCATATTATAAAGTGCCGCTGCCTGCTCGGTGCTCTCAAATACATAACTTGTAGTTTGGTGAATTGGTACGGCGCGGCTTCCGAATTGAGCATCAGGGCTTTGGCCGGCATGTAGCGAAAGTGTATCAAACTTATAATCAGCCATAGGAGAGCTCCATTTTTTAAATCACACGTATGTTCGTAAACCTGTATGTCCCTTAGCTCAAGCGCTTGGGGGATAGATTTTTCTCAAGTGTTTTATAATTAAACGAATATTCAGCTTTTAAAGTGGTATTAACCGAGGGTTGTAACTGGCCCTAAATATGTCATTGGCTATACCCTATTAAGAATCTAAGTTAGCTGAGGGAAGATTCCCTTGTATTTATTACGCTTTTAAGGAGCTGTTTTCATGAAAATGACCACCGAAGAGGCGTTTATTAAAACGCTACAGTTGCACGGCATTCGCCATGCATTTGGAATTATTGGTTCTGCAATGATGCCAATTTCGGATATTTTTCCTAAAGCTGGAATAATGTTTTGGGATTGTGCTCATGAAGGCTCCGCGGGCATGATGGCTGACGGATACACCCGCGCCACCGGTGAAATGTCGATGATGATTGCTCAAAATGGTCCTGGCATTACAAATTTTGTGACTGCTGTAAAAACTGCTTACTGGAATCACACTCCTCTACTTTTGGTTACACCCCAAGCGGCCAATAAAACCATTGGACAGGGCGGTTTCCAAGAAGTTGAACAAATGAAATTATTTGAAGACATGGTTGCCTACCAAGAAGAGGTGCGCGATCCAACTCGGGTAGCTGAGGTTCTGAACCGTGTAATAATGCAAGCACATCGGGCATCTGCTCCTGCTCAAATTAATATACCGAGGGATATGTGGACCCAGGTCGTCGACATTGAGCTTCCAAAAATTGTAGCTTTTGAGCGGCCCCAAGGCGGTGAAAGTGCAGTTTCAGAGGCGGCAGAAATGCTTTCTAATGCTGCATTCCCAGTAATTTTGAATGGCGCTGGTGTAGTTTTAGCGGATGCGTTTAGTGACGTTGCAGCTTTAGCGGAACGGTTGGATGCGCCAGTTTGCGTTGGATACCAACATAACGACGCTTTTCCAGGATCCCACCCACTATTTGCGGGGCCGTTGGGTTACAACGGCTCAAAAGCTGGTATGGAATTGATTTCAAAAGCTGACGTTGTTTTGGCTTTGGGTACGCGTTTGAACCCATTTTCAACATTGCCTGGTTACGGCATAGATTATTGGCCAACAGGGGCAAAAATTATTCAAGTTGATATTAACCCTGACCGGATTGGGTTAACGAAGCCAGTGGCTGTTGGAATCATTGGGGATGCAAAAAAAGTAGCCCAAGGTATTTTAAGTCGGTTGTCTGACACCGCTGGAAATGCGGGTCGTGATGCGCGCAAAAATTTAATAGCAACTACTAAATCGGCGTGGGCTCAAGAACTTACATCCATGGATCATGAGGATGATGATCCTGGTACAACGTGGAATCAGCGCGCACGCGCTGACAAGCCTGACTGGATGTCTCCTCGTATGGCTTGGCGTGCGATTCAATCTGCATTACCTAAGAATGCGATCATCTCTTCGGACATTGGGAATAACTGTGCTATTGGCAATGCCTACCCGTCATTTGATGAAGGGCGCAAGTATCTCGCACCTGGCCTCTTTGGTCCCTGTGGATATGGTTTGCCATCGATTGTTGGTGCTAAAATCGGCCAACCAGATGTTCCCGTTGTTGGTTTCGCTGGAGACGGTGCCTTTGGTATTGCAGTCAATGAGCTTACAGCAATTGGTCGTGACGAATGGCCTGCAGTAACACAAATTGTGTTCCGGAACTACCAGTGGGGAGCGGAAAAGCGGAATTCTACCCTGTGGTTTGACGACAATTTTGTTGGCACTGAACTGGACACGAAGGTGTCTTACGCTGGTATTGCGCAAGCTTGTGGATTGCAGGGCGTACAAGTCAAAACTATGGAGGAGCTTACGGCCGTTTTGAATCAAGCCATTAAGGATCAGATGGAGAATAATAAAACTACACTGATTGAGGTAATATTGAACCAAGAGTTGGGTGAACCTTTCCGCCGTGACGCAATGAAAAAACCAGTTCAGGTTGCTGGTGTGGCTGCCGCGGACATGGCTGCGGAATAGGGAGCTTGGGAGTGACGGCATTTCGAGACACACTTGCCGTCACATCAGACGTTAAACCAACAATAGTAATGAGTGAGGGTCACGATCCCCGCGTGGCCGCAGCTGCAGTTGCGGCTTCCGCCTCCAACATAGCTAAAATTATTTGTGTGGGCAAAGATACGGTGGTGCGTGCGGCTCTTAAGAGCGCAGGGGCATCCACTGATGTTGAAATTGAAGATCCCTCCACCAGCCTGCGGATGGCTAGTTATGTCGATCTCTACGTAAACAAGCGTGCTGATAAAGGGATGACCCCTGAGAAAGCCTATGGGGAGTTGCTCAAACCAAATTTTTTTGCGGCCGCAATGGTAGCAGCTGGAGATGCTGATGGTACAATTGGGGGGGCAGTCTATTCGACCCCTGATGTAATTCGTGCTGCGCTTAGGGTGATTGGCACAGCACATGGAACCAAATTGCTATCCTCGTTCTTTTTTATAATATTTGAAAACCGTGATGATTTGCCTAGCCAAATAAATGTTTTTTCTGACTGCGGTTTAGTGATTGATCCAAATGCTCAGGAACTTGCTGATATTGCAATCGCTGCTGCCGGTTCTATGTCAGATTTGATTGGCTTAGAGCCCAAAATTGCAATGCTGTCATTCTCGACATGGGGCAGCGCCAAACATCTTAATGTAGACAAGGTGGTAGAGGCTACGGCGTTGGTTAAGAAAATGCGGCCAGATCTAAGGATTGAGGGTGAATTACAATTTGATGCGGCCATGATACCTTCCGTCGCAGCTGACAAGGCGCCGGGATCAAATGTTGCTGGTCAAGCAAACATTTTTGTTTTTCCTAATCTTGATGCAGGAAATATTGGATATAAAATAGCACAACGGTTTGGTGGTGCAAAGGCAATTGGGCCTGTATTCCAGGGGCTTGCAAAGCCAGCAAACGATCTATCACGTGGCTGCACATCTGATGATATTATTGATATGGTTTATGTTACAGTAGCTCAAGCTGCTGCAAAAAATAGAATTAAAGCTAAGAAATAAGAGGACTTTGATGGCATTCGTACAACCAGAAATTGATCTATCACCAAAAGTTAGTGATGAGATCCGAAAGACAACTTGTTACATGTGCGCCTGTCGCTGTGGAATTAACGTCCACATGAAGGATGATAAGGTAGCTTACATCGAGGGTAATCGTGATCATCCTGTTAATAAGGGTGTGCTCTGTGCCAAAGGCTCAGCAGGTATTATGCAGGTGAATGCACCGTCGCGATTACGTGCGCCGCTCAAACGCGTGGGTGAGCGTGGTTCAGGTGAGTTTGAAGAAATCTCTTGGGATGAAGCGCTGCAGTTGGCACAAGACTGGTTGGAGCCGGTCCATAAAGAAAACCCAGAAAAACTGGCTTTTTTCACGGGCCGTGATCAGTCACAAAGTTTTACATCGTTTTGGGCGCAAGGTTTTGGAACACCAAACTATGCAGCACATGGTGGATTTTGTTCAGTGAATATGGCGGCTGGTGGAATTTACACCATGGGAGGCGCTTTTTGGGAATTTGGTCAACCCGATTGGGATCGTACAAAACTTTTTATGTTATTTGGAGTTGCTGAAGATCACGATAGTAATCCAATCAAAATGGGTTTGGGAAAACTTAAAGAACGCGGTGCTAAAGTTATTGGAGTAAATCCAATACGTTCTGGCTATAACGCAATTGCAGATGAATGGGTTGGAATTACACCAGGGACAGATGGTTTGTTTATTTTGTCGATCGTGCACCTCCTACTAAAAGCTGGAAAAGTTGATTTAAACTACCTCGCACAATTGACTAATGCTCCTGCTCTTGTTGATTCAACTGAAGGGCCGAATAAAGGCCTATTGCTGAAGGATGATGATGGAAAGTTGTTGGTTATTGATCGCAATACTCGCAACCTAGTAGCATTCGATAAAAAGGGTATCACTCCAGATTTGGCTGCGAAACATAATGGTCATCGTACGGTTTTCCAGCATTTAGCGGAACGCTACTTGTCTGATGATTATGCCCCAGAAAAAGTGGCTGAGAGATGTGGTATATCTGCAAAGCGTATTAAAGCTATTGCTGCAGATTTGGCGCGGGTAGCATTTGAGGAAGCTTTCGAATTAGACCAACCATGGACCGATTTTCGCGGTAATAAGCATGATAAAATGATTGGTCGCCCAGTTTCTTTTCATGCTATGCGCGGCGTATCGGCTCATTCAAATGGTTTTCAAACATGTCGCAGTTTACATTTGTTACAAATCATTTTGGGTACGGTTGAGGTGCCTGGCGGATTTCGTTTTAAACCGCCCTATCCTAAGCCAGTTTCGGCGCACCCTAAACCGCATTACAAAGTTACACCTGGCGCGGCTCTTGATGGCCCACACTTGGGCTATGTGCAGGGGCCAGATGACCTATGTCTTAAAGAAGATGGAAGTCCTGCGCGGATTGATAAGGCTTTTACTTGGGAAAACCCTATGTCGGCCCATGGGTTGATGCATATGGTTATTTCTAATGCCTATGCGGGTGATCCGTACAAGATAGATGTCTTGTTTATGTACATGGCGAATATGAGCTGGAATAGCTCAATGAATACAGGCGGCGTAATGAAAATGCTGACTGATAAGGATAAAAATGGTGAGTATGTGATTCCCAAAATAATCTACTCAGATGCCTATTCTTCTGAGATGGTGGCATATGCGGATTTGATCCTACCTGACACGACCTATCTAGAACGCCATGATTGTATTTCACTACTAGATCGCCCGATCTGTGAGGCAGATGGTGCGGCGGACAGTATCCGCTGGCCTGTTGTAGAACCTGACCGTGAAGTACGGGGCTTTCAGTCTGTGCTAGTAGATCTGGGTGCTCGCATGGGATTAAAAGGGTTTGTGAATGAGGATGGTTCAGCCAAATACAAGGACTATGCTGACTACATCGTTAATCATGAGCGTCGGCCTGGTGTAGGCCCACTGATTGGTTTCCGAGGTGAGGATGGCCTTGAAGAGGGGCGTGGCAAGCCTAACCCAAATCAAATGCAGTCCTATATCGATAATGGTGGCTTTTATGAAATCCATGTACCGGATGGAGCAAATTTTTATAAACCATGGAATACAGCCTATCAAGACTGGGCGGTAAAAATTGGTATTTATGACGCGCCACAGCCATATCTTTTTGATATTTATTCTGAACCCATGCGAAAATTTCAATTGGCTGCTGAAGGTTACGGTGACCGGCAACCGCCCGAGCATCTCAGATCGCGGATTATAGACACGATGGACCCACTCCCAACTTGGTACGCCCCATTTGAAGATTCTAATGTCGACACTTCTGAGTTTAATGTTCATGCGTTAACCCAACGTCCAATGGCGATGTACCACAGTTGGGGCACCCAAAATGCATGGCTTCGTCAGATCCATGGACATAACCCACTGTTTGTACCAACAAAGATTTGGAACGCTAATGGCTTTAATGAGGGAGATTGGGCCAAGGTTACTTCCATACATGGTGCCATAGTAGTCCCTGTCGCACATATGGCGGCGTTGAATGAAAATACCATATGGACATGGAATGCGATTGGTAAACGCAAGGGTGCGTGGGCTCTTGACGAAAAAGCACCTGAGGCTAACAAAGGCTTTCTACTCAATCATCTAATTCATGAATTGATGCCAGAAAAAGGTGATGGAATGCGATGGTCAAATTCTGATCCAGTTACCGGTCAAGCTGCTTGGTTTGATCTTCGGGTAAAAATTGAGGCATGTGAGGCACCAAATGATTGCTTGCCTGATTTGCCACCAATTAAATCTCCAGTAGGACAAGGTCCAAAAAACCTTGAATGGAAAGTTGGCAAATGAATCAATCCCATCAAATAAAGGGTTCTGGTGGGGTGATGCTTTCGGTTCATGATCTTGGTCTGAAAAGTTCTCCAGTTATAATCCTAATACATGGATGGTCCCAATGCCATTTATCGTTTGAGCGTCAAACGGTACTAGCAGAAAGATTTAGACTAATTTTACCAGATTTGAGAGGACATGGTCAATCTGACAAGCCGTTAGACCCTGAGTGCTACAGTTCTAGCCGCCCGTGGGCTGAAGATATTCAAGCAATTATTGAAGTTCTACAATTGCGAGACCCGCTGTTAGTCGGTTGGTCCATGGGTGGATGGGTTGTGATGGATTATTTAGAACATTTTAGTGATGTATCATTGGCGGGTATTGGGCTTATTGGATCTTCCATTACCACGGGTAAAAATTTGCCGCCCTCGGCGGAAGCGGTACGAAACAACCCACCAGCCAAAGCCATTGGGATGTATTCTGATGATCTTGCAAAAAACCTTGCTGCTGTGCTGGCATTTGTTGATGTTTGTTTTTATCATCAGCCTGATGTTGAAACGAAAGCTAAAATAGTAGGCTATAATATGCTAGTGCCTCCACAGGTACGCGCGGCCTCACGGCTAAGACAAGAAGATCGCCGTTCTGTAGCGCAGGTCACGGAAAAACCCTGTTGGATAGCTTGGGGTGACCATGAGAAACTGGCACCTGCAGAGATGGGGGAGCAAGCGTTGAAGCATTTTCCTAATAGTAAGCGGAAGGTGTTCCAACAATCTGGCCACTCGCCTTTTTGGGAAGAAGCTGACAAATTTAATATTGAACTTACTGCGTTTGCAGATTCCTGTTTTTCTAAATTGACGGAGGCCGCATGACTACCTTGCCCCAATCGACCCAAAAGAAATTAGGTTTGGTAATTGACCTGGACACCTGCGTAGGCTGCCATGCTTGCGTTGTATCTTGTAAAGGTTGGAATACCGAAAATTATGGTGCTCCACTATCCGACCAAGATGCCTATGGAGCTGAGCCTTCTGGAACTTTTCTAAATCGTGTACACAGTTATGAGGTTCAGCCAGAAGTGGGCCCGGCACAACTTATTCATTTTCCAAAATCATGCTTGCATTGTGATGATGCACCTTGTGTAACCGTTTGTCCGACCGGTGCTAGCTACAAGCGGCAAGAAGACGGAATCGTTTTGGTCAATGAAGACGCATGCATTGGGTGTGGTCTTTGTGCTTGGGCATGTCCCTACGGAGCCCGCGAAATGGATCAAGCTGCTGGTGTTATGAAGAAATGTACTCTTTGCGTTGATCGTATTTATAATGAAAATTTACCAGAGGAGGATCGGGTCCCATCATGTGTACGAACCTGCCCATCTGGTGCCCGCCACTTTGGTGATCTAGCTGATGAAACTTCTGATGTGTCTTTACTAGTTGCTGCAAGAGATGGCATGGATCTGATGCCAGAATTGGGTACTAAACCGGTAAATAAATATCTCCCGCCCAGGCCAAAAGATGTAATTCCAGAATTTGATATTTTAGCTCCTTATTTGGAGCCAGTGGCTACAACTCAAAAAGGTTTCCTCGGTTGGCTTGATAAAGCACTGGAGAAAATCTGATGCACCCTGCGGGCTCCGTAATTATCTTCACTGTAGCTTCTGGCCTTGGCTTTGGTTTACTTACATGGCTTGGCCTAGGTCTACCGAATACCGTTGGTTGGGCGGCATTTTGGCACTATGCTGTTGGTTTTTCGTTGGCTGGAGGGGGGCTTTTGGCTTCGACTTTCCACCTAGGAAACCCACAGCGGTTTTTAAAAGCTTTTTCACAGTGGCGCAGTAGCTGGCTAAGCCGCGAAGGATGTCTTTCTGTTGCCGCAATGGCTGTCTTGGGGCTGTTCGCAATTGGTTTAATTTTTTTTCGTGTAAGCTGGCAGCCACTTGGCTATACTGGCGCGATTCTGGCGGTATTAACTATAATAGCTACTTCAATGATTTATGCTCAGCTCAAAACTGTGCCGCGATGGAATCATTGGACGACACCAATATTGTTTCTACTTTTATCTCTGGGTGGTGGCGCTTTGCTGGCATTTCAGACTTTACCTGGTTTGCTCCTATTGGCTCTTGCCGGTGGAGTGCAGCTTTTGGCTTGGTACCTTGGAGATGGACGATTTCAAAAGAGTGGAACCGATATTGGAACTGCGACGGGTCTTGGTGTCCTTGGTAAGGTAAGGGCCTTTGAGCCACCACATACTGGGAATAACTACTTACTTAAGGAAATGGTTCACCAAGTGGGTCGTAAGCACGCAGTAAAACTGCGTTTCATTGCCTTTATTATGATGATCCTGATACCGATAGGTTTGTTAATAATTTCCCACGCTGTTCCGATAGTCGTTTTGGCTTTGGTGCTCCATGTGATTGGTACCTTCATCCAACGCTGGCTTTTCTTTGCTGAAGCTGAACATGTTGTTGGGCTATATTATGGTAAGCGCTGATTTAGCTCTTTTTTGATAGTCCTTAAACTGGATATAGTTCTAGGCCCCTATGCTCTATAGTTTAGCCCTAATAGTGAATTTTATTTTACTAGTAAGCAGACCTCAAATTGGTAGTTCTGGACTTGTTTTGTCCATAACTGTTTCGCGATAGTGTTTTCTACATAGCGATAGATAGGTTTCGTTTCCGCCTATTTGAACTTGATCTCCAGATGTGACGGCCTTTCCTGTGCTATCCAGCCGGACAACCATGGTGGCCTTCTTCCCGCAATGGCAGATTGTGCGTATTTCTCGCATTTCGTCTGCAAGCGCTAGGAGCGCTGCCGAGCCAGGAAATAACTCTCCCATAAAGTCTACTCTTAGCCCGTAACATATTATGGGTATCCCAAGATCATCAACTGCCCGGGCGAGTGCCCAGACCTGATCTCTTGTAAGAAATTGTGCCTCGTCAATAAAAATGCAGGAAATTTTACTTTTTGAAAGTTTCAGTTTTATTTTTTCAAATAGGTCTTCCTGGGGGTTGAAGGTATCTGCCTCTTCTTCAATTCCAATCCGGGACGCAATTTTGCCTTGACCAAACCGCGTATCCATCTGTGCAGTTATCAGGTATGTCTGCATTCCACGTTCACGATAATTATGAGCAGCCTGTAGCAACAGCGTAGATTTCCCAGCGTTCATTGTGGAGTAATTGAAGTAAAGTTTAGCCATTCAAATTATCTGCCCTGAGGATACGATCGACGCAAGAGGTGGTTGGATGAATTTTCTTAGAAAGCTTGTAGTGCCCTTACGCCAATATCATCTTGTCCACGTGCTTTAATAGCAAAAGCTGCAGCATGGATGGCGGCTAAGGTGGTGAAATAGGGAATTCCATCCATCAGTGCTGATGTCCGCATGCTACGGCTATCATCTATGGCTTGTGCACCTGACGTTGTGTTGAATATTAGAACGATTTCGCCATTTTTGATCTGGTCTACAATGTTAGGGCGTCCCTCGTAGACCTTATTAACTATCACGCTTTTAATACCAGATTTTTCCAAGAATGAAGCTGTTCCTCTTGTAGCTATGAGTGTAAAATTCATTTCTACCAAACAATTGGCGGCCTCTAGCAGCACTGATCCCTTATCTTCCTCTTTGATTGATAAAAATATTTTGCCTGATATTGGCAATTCAATACCTGCTCCCAACTGTGCTTTGTAAAAGGCACGATGGAATTTACTGTCAAAGCCCATGACTTCGCCAGTTGATCGCATTTCGGGGCCCAAAAGAGTGTCCACACCAGGAAACCGTGCAAAGGGTAGTACGGCTTCCTTGACTGCGAAGCCTTTGATAGTGGCAGGGTCTATCAGATTGAAATTTTTTAAAGGTTCTCCGGCCATCACACGTGCTGCAATTGCAGCAATTGGGCTACGCACTGCTTTGGCAACAAAGGGGACGGTACGGCTTGCGCGAGGGTTCACTTCAATCAGGTATATTTCATTGTCCTTGACTGCAAACTGTACATTCATAAGGCCAATAACATTTAGTGACAGCGCCAAAGCTTCGGTTTGACGTTTTAATTCAAGAATTATGTTTTGAGGCAGAGAGTAAGGTGGAAGGGAGCAGGCGCTATCACCAGAGTGGACACCAGCCTCTTCGATGTGTTGCATTATCCCTGCCACATGCACAGAAGTACCATCACAAAGTGCATCTACATCAATCTCGACAGCGCCCGATAAATAGCTATCCAGCAATACGGGGCTATCGCCAGAAACAACCACAGCCTCAGCGATATAGCGCTCTAGGTTAGCTTGATCGTGTACAATTTCCATTGCTCTACCACCCAATACATATGACGGACGGATTACCAATGGAAATCCAATTCCCGCAGCAATTTCCAAAGCTTCTGCGCTGGATTTTGCTAAGCCATTGTGCGGTTGTTTTAGTTTGAGTTGGGTTACTAAAGCTTGGAAGCGTTCTCGGTCTTCGGCTAAGTCAATTGCATCAGGGCTGGTGCCGAGGATTGGAATGCCGGCTTGCTCTAAAGCGTTGGCCAATTTTAGTGGAGTTTGACCACCAAATTGAACAATTACTCCGTGGAGGGTGCCGTTTTCCTGTTCGACCCGCATTATCTCCATAACATGTTCATAGGTCAAAGGCTCAAAATACAGACGGTCTGACGTGTCATAATCAGTGCTTACCGTCTCCGGGTTGCAATTGATCATTATGGTTTCGTACCCTTGCTCTGTGAGTGAATAGCAAGCGTGGCAACAGCAGTAATCAAATTCAATACCTTGGCCAATCCTGTTTGGACCACCACCCAAAATTATTACTTTCTTACGACTTGAAGGTCTTGCCTCGCATTCAGTAAGACCCATTGCTGGAGCTTCATAGGTGGAATACATGTAGGGCGTTTGGGCTTCAAATTCAGCGGCACATGTATCTATCCGTTTGAACACTGCTACCACGCCAAGGTTCTGTCTCATTTTACGGATAGCAGTCTCGGTTTTTCTAGTTAAAAATGCTAATCTCGCATCAGAGAATCCCATCATTTTGAGATTACGTATGTTAGATTCGTTTTCTGGGATGCCTTGAACCTTAATGATATTTTCGGTCTCTATAATTTCGCGGATCTGAGCTAAAAACCATGGATCAAATCGAGTGATGTCGTAAATCTCAACATCTGAAAAACCAAATCGCATTGCATGTGCAATAACACGCATACGATCTGGTGATTGAATGGCCAACTCTCGGGTCATTACTTTGTCGATTACTGTTTGAATTTCAGCTGTTTTACCAATTAAAATACCGTCCTGCTGAACTATCTGATCTTGGGAAGGCATTCCCTCTATGGCTACTTCGTCAAAACCAGTCAGCCCTGTTTCCATAGAAGATAAAGCTTTTTGTATGGATTCCTGGAAGCTACGACCAATGGCCATAGCTTCACCAACAGATTTCATTGCTGTGGAAAGAACTGCAGGAGAGTTAGGAAATTTTTCAAAAGCAAATCGTGGAATTTTTGTAACCACATAATCTATTGATGGTTCAAAGCTAGCAGGTGTGGCTTTGGTAATATCGTTTTCTAATTCATCAAGCGTATAGCCTACGGCCAATTTTGCTGCAATTTTTGCAATTGGAAAACCAGTGGCTTTAGATGCCAACGCTGAAGATCGAGACACCCGTGGATTCATCTCAATCACAACCATACGCCCGTCCTCTGGGTTTACAGCCCACTGCACGTTGGATCCACCAGTCTCAACACCAATTTCGCGTAGCACAGCAATACTAGCATTTCGCATAATTTGATATTCTTTATCAGTTAGCGTCAGTGCCGGTGCAACAGTTATACTGTCGCCAGTATGCACACCCATTGGGTCAATGTTTTCTATTGAGCAAACAATTATAGCGTTGTCAGCAGTATCCCGAACCACTTCCATTTCGTATTCTTTCCACCCCAGAAGGCTTTCATCAATTAGAATTTGGCTTACAGGTGAAGCATCCAGTCCAGTTTTGCAGAAGTGCTCATAGTCCTCCCGATTAAAAGCGACACCGCCTCCAGTTCCACCAAGTGTGAAAGCAGGTCGGATTATTGCTGGTAGACCGATATCATCGAGAGCTTCCAGACAGTCATTCATATTATTGGCAATGGTTGCTCGTGGGTTCTCTAAACCCAATCTATCCATCGCCTCACGAAATAATTTTCTATCTTCGGCCATCTCAATTGCTTGTCGCTTGGCCCCAATCATCTCTACATCAAATTTTTTCAGAACGCCCATTTCTTCGAGCGCGAGGGACGTATTTAATCCGGTCTGCCCACCCATTGTGGGCAGAAGTGCATCTGGCCGCTCAATTTCAATAATTTTTGCAACTGTCTCCGGTGTAATTGGCTCTATATATGTGGCATCTGCCATCTCCGGATCTGTCATTATTGTTGCTGGATTTGAGTTGACAAGAACAACTCGATAGCCTTCTTCTTTCAGGGCTTTACATGCCTGCGCACCAGAATAATCAAACTCGCAGGCTTGGCCAATAATAATTGGGCCTGCCCCAATAATCATGATTGATTTAATATCCGTCCTCTTTGGCATGAAATTGTCCTTAATCAGCGGCTATCAAACTGAGCCCGCTTATATGGAATGGAGCCTTATGTGCAAGGCACTCTCTCATTTCAAATTGCATTAGTTTAAACTGGAAGCCTTTTTCAGGAATTGCAGTCAATAAACTTATGGCAATGGTAATTCAGTCGTATTTTTCAGTTCTTCCATAACAAAACTAGCGCTTACGTCTGCCAGTTCTATTTGTGAAATGAGTCTCTGATAAAGGTCGTCGTAAGCTTGCACATTACTAACCCTGGCTTTGATTAAATAGTCTTGATTTCCCGAAGTTCGATAAGCTGACTGCACTTGTGGCAGGCTATCAATTACTTTGGCAAATTTATCTGCCCAGTCTTTGCTGTGTGTACTTACAGAAATTGAGATAAAAACTATGAGTCCTAACCCAACGGATTGTGCATCTAGCAAGGCCACCCGCGCCTTTATAATACCACTGTCTTGAAGCCGTTTAATTCTTCGCCAAACAGCGTTTCGGGACAGATTAACTGCTTGCGCTAAATCCTCAAGAGATTTGCTTGAATCACGCTGCATATGTTGCATAATATGCCGATCATAGTCATCATATGTTGCAATATTAGTCTTCATATTAAAAAATTATCACAATATTTAATAAAATTAAAGAATATTTGGGAAATTTTTTTAACCTAATTGAGTTAAGGTCAAATCTGTAAATAGATTAGGAGCTTCTTCATGCAGGTGTCATCAAAACTTTTAACCAAACATTTGAATGATGTTGATGAGACTTATCACCAACATTTTTTCCATGCTGCATGGTATTTTGTTATGCTTTTAACTGCCGCCGTATGCGCGTTAGTTCATGCGATTTTGCCATTCTTATTTGAAACTACGGCAAGTCGGATAATTTATGCCCTACATGCAAAAATGGAAGCCCGACATCTATTTAATGAGTAATAACGGTCTCATATGCAATTTTGAGCGTGTAACAGTGAGAAAACAGCGGATTGGCTTGACTTTATGGCTCCGCCGGGATGTATCAGCGCGACCGCTTTAAGGAGCCTGACCATGCACGCTTACCGTAGCCATACCTGTGCCGATCTTTCTGAAAATAATGTTGGGGATACTATCCGCCTGTCTGGATGGGTTCATCGGGTACGAGATCACGGTGGCGTCTTATTTATAGATTTACGAGATCACTATGGAATGACACAGGTTCTCTGTGATCCAGATAGCCCAGTATTTAATGAGGTTGAAAAGCTTAGAAGCGAATGGTGCATCCGCATTGATGGGACTGTGAAGGCGCGAGATGCTGCGCTTGTGAACACAAAAATTCCAACTGGTAAAGTTGAGGTTTTTATTCTTGACCTTGAGGTGTTGGGAACTTCAGAGGAACTACCATTGATGGTGTTTGGAGATCAGGAATACCCTGAGGAAACCCGTCTTAAGTACCGCTACTTGGATTTGCGGCGTGAAAAATTACAAAATAATATGAAACTACGTTCTGACGTAGTCGCATCGATGCGTAAACGGATGTGGGATAAGGGTTTCAGAGAATTTCAAACACCAATCATCACGTCTTCTAGTCCGGAGGGCGCACGCGATTTTCTGGTACCCTCTCGCCTACATCCCGGCAAGTTTTATGCTCTGCCACAAGCGCCTCAGCAGTTTAAGCAGCTGATTATGGTTTCAGGGTACGATAAATATTTCCAGATTGCGCCATGTTTTCGCGATGAAGACCCCAGGGCTGACCGCTCTCCAACAGATTTTTACCAGCTAGATTTAGAAATGTCTTTTGTTGAGCAGCAGGATATTTTTGATACAATTCAACCAGTTCTTACAGGAGTATTCGAGGAATTTGGTGGTGCTCGACAGGTTGACAAAGTTTGGCCGCAGATAAGCTATCGTGATGCTGCCCTCTGGTACGGAAGTGACAAACCAGACTTGCGCAACCCGATTAAAATGGAGATTGTATCCGACCATTTTAGAGACTCAGGGTTTGCCATTTTTGCCAAGCTCTTAGAGCAAGACGGTACAGAGATCAGGGCTATTCCCGCGCCCACTGGTGGCAGTCGAAAATTCTGCGATCGAATGAATGCGTTTGCTCAAAAAGAAGGCTTGCCTGGTATGGGTTACATTTTTTGGCGCGATCAGGGGGAAGGGATGGAAGCCGCCGGACCCCTAGCCAAAAACATTGGGCCAGAGCGCACTGAGGCTATTCGTGAACAATTAGGATTAGGCGTTGGCGATGCGGCATTTTTCCTTGGTGGCAAGCCTAAAGCTTTTGAGGCGGTTGCTGGCCGAGCCCGAAACTCTATTGGAGAAGAGCTTGGCCTAACGGATAAAAACCGGTTTGCGTTTGCCTGGGTTGTAGATTTTCCAATTTACGAAAAAGACGACGAGACTGGTAAAGTCGACTTTGAACATAATCCTTTTTCTATGCCACAGGGTGGGATGGACGCACTGTTTGGTGATCCGCTTAAAGTGCTGGGCTATCAGTATGATCTGGCTTGTAATGGATACGAATTATTGAGTGGAGCTATACGAAACCACCGACCCGAAATAATGTTTAAAGCTTTTGAAATTGCTGGATACGGAAAAGACGAAGTGGAAAAGCGTTTTGGTGGTATGGTCAATGCATTTCAATATGGAGCGCCACCGCACGGCGGCTGTGCAGCTGGGATTGATCGTATTGTAATGCTTTTGGCAGATGAGGCTAATATTCGTGAAGTAATTATGTTCCCAATGAACCAACGGGCGGAAGACTTAATGATGGCTGCACCATCTGACCCATTGAACGAACAACTGCGGGAACTTTCTTTAAGGGTGGTAAAGCCTGATTGAGGTTACATAGCTTTGAGAGCTAGAAAAGAAAAAAGGAGACAGTTATGATTGGCCGGTTGAACCATGTTGCTATCGCTGTGCCTGATCTGGAAGCTTCTTGCACTCAGTACTCTTCAATATTGGGCGCCAAAGTTGGCAAGCCCCAACATGAGCCCAATCACGGAGTGACAGTGGTTTTTATAGAACTTCCTAATACTAAAATCGAATTGCTTCATCCGCTAGGTGACCAGTCTCCCATCACAAGTTTCCTTGAGAAGAACCCCTCTGGGGGTATTCACCACATGTGTTATGAGGTGGATGATATTTTGTCTGCGCGGGATCAATTAATAGGATCAGGTGCTAGAGTTTTGGGAGGAGGAGAACCTAAAGTTGGAGCTCACGGAAAACTGGTAATTTTTTTACACCCCAAGGACTTCAATGGCTGCCTAATCGAGCTAGAACAAGTTTAAGGGATTATTAAGGGACTTTCCATGGGTATTACATCTGCCATTGTGCTTTTTGCGGTTATTTGGTTTCTCACACTTTTTATTGTCTTACCTTTGAATCTTAAGACTCAAGGAGACTTGGGCAAAGTTGATCATGGTACCCACGCGGGCAGTCCAGAAAACCCACAGATGAAAAAGCGATTCTTGGTAACAACGGTGGTCGCCTTTATCATTTGGGCAGTTGTGGCTGGTAGTATATTGGGTGGCTTTTTCTCAATTCGAGATTTTGATTGGTTCGATAGGATGGCCACACCGGAAGTAAATATAATACAGTAGTAATGTTAGTATGTTGAATATTACTGTTTTTAGACTTTTTTAAAAATAGATCTTATAAATCAACCCATTTAGTTAGTGCGGAAACGTTAGGGCGTGGACGGTCAGGCATCTCTTCGGGTCCAGTACCTATATGAATAATTCCTGCAACGCGCTCGTGTGGTTCGAGCCCAAGTCCCTCACTACAAAATTTGTGCTGGTGTGATGCCCAGCCTGACAACCAATTTGCTCCCCAGCCACTTGCTAAAGCTGCGTTTAACAGTGAAAGGCAAACTGCTCCGGCTGAATAGGTTTGCTCAATGTCGGGAAACTTATGACATTCCTTCGGACTTTCCACTACCACCACGGCCAGTGTACCAGTTTCATACTGACCACTACTTTTATCCGCGTTCACGACTTCTGGTCCAACCGCCTCTGCTAGCGATCTTGCTAAAATAGCTAATCTGCGCAATGCAGCTTTTTCTAAAACGATGAACCTCCAAGGCTCCAATTTTCCATGATCTGGCGTTCGGGCTGCAATAATTAGCAGTTCTTCAAGTGCTAATTTATCTGGAACTGGTCCGGTTAAAACCTTGGCGGGACGAGAGCGACGAGTTTTTAAGAATGATAATACATCTGTCATAAGATTTATTTGATACATTATAGCGCAATTCACAAGCCCCTGAAGTGTTGAATCAAATAGGTATTTTCTTTAAGAATGAGCTCTTGTTCAGTCGCAAAAGTTTAATTTAATATATTACTGGGCATGGAACTGGACGAGCTCATCGACCCAGGCATCTAAAAAACTCTGAAATCTTTTCGAGGGTTGGCGCGTTACAAATGCAGACGCAAATGGATCTGGAGCGTCTATTTTGCTACCGGATAAAGTTTTAATTGTCGCATGGCCACAAAAAGGTACATAGACTTCCGAATACCCACCCTCATGAACCAATACCAAACGACCATCACAGAACTCTTCAGCCATCGCTTTGACTGACGATGTCATCGTGGCAAAGGTATCTGCTGTTGCCATCATCCGGGACAGGGGATCAATCGCTGCGGCATCATATCCACAGGCCACCACAATCAAATCGGGTTTAAATTTCTCTAGTGCAGGTCTGACTATTCTATCTATAACTTTTAGGTAGGTTAAATGGCCTCCACCAGGTGGCAAAGGTATATTAATGTTACTATTATTTAAGCCACGTACATCTGCGCCACCGCTATCTAATGGATAATTGTGCTCTTGGTGTATTGAGATCGTGAGTGTTCCCGCGTCGTCGAGAAAAATAGATTCCGTTCCATTCCCGTGGTGTACATCCCAGTCTAATACAGCGACCTTTAAATCTGCTTGTTTAACGCGTGCAGACTGTACAGCGACTGCTATATTAGCAAGCAAACAAAACCCATTTGGAAAATCAGGCAGGCAATGGTGGCCTGGAGGCCGTGACAAAGCATAAGCATTTGAAACATTTCCTGCCATAACATCAGCAATAGCTCTACAGGCGAGCCCGGTCGATAGTGCGGCTTGTTGATAGCCTCCGTGACCAAATGGCACTCGAAGTCCCAATTCACCCCCAGTTCCCTGTGACGCAGTTTCAAAATGTTTAATATATTCGGCAGTGTGTACCCGCAAAAGTGCCTCTTTGCTGGCCTCCTCTGCATTTTTAGTGACAAGCTCTTGTGTCAACCCCGTCACATCCATTAGGTTTTTCAACCGACGTTTAGTTTCTGGGCTTTCTGGAATTCCGCCAGATGCTAGTGGTTGAACTAAGCCGCCAACGGGTAGTGTAAATGCGTAGTTACCACCTGAAAACCAAAAACAGCGTTCATCCCAATAAAATCCTGTGGTCATTTTTAGATGTTCTCACTTACTGTATGCTTAAATAGCGAAAATATTATAGGAACTCATTAATTATCGGTATCATCGGTGTGTCAAAAAATGTTCACTAACATCTTTAAGATATTAGCCAATTTTTATAATGGAGCAAGGTAAAGGGCTGGCCCGCAGCATTTTTGGTGTTAAGTTATTAGTCATTCGGGTGGAGACGTCTATGCGTATTATCGTTCTGGGGTTGTTTTTTCTTGTCATAAGTTGTTCGCGCCAAATACCTCAGGCGCCAGTATCAAGTTTACCACAGTCTTCAAATTTGCAGGCGCATGTTGTTAAAGATTTACCAAAAAAATTTACTGTGGCAGTCCGCCGTATGAGACCAATCATCGTAGACACCTGCACCAAACTACGGATGGATATGAACTGTAATTTTAAAATCTTAGTTGATCTAAACCCTAAAACCCCGCCTAACGCATTTCAAACGTTTGATGAAAAAGGTAGGCCTTTGTTACTATTTTCGATCACTTTAATTGATGACATGAAAAACTCAGACGAAATTGCGTTTGTAATAGGCCATGAAGGCGCACATCATATCTTGGGGCATCTCGAACATCAGAAAAAATCTGCAGTTGGGGGCTCGACATTATTTGAGGTTTTGGCTGCTACTCTGGGAGGGTCTCAGCAATCTGTGGGCGTGGCAAGCAATATTGGGGCGGCAGTGGGCGCACGCAATTACTCCAAAACCTATGAACTCGAAGCAGATCGACTTGGTGCCCAGATGACATTGAATGGAGGGTTTGATCCAGTAAAAGGTGCGGCTTATTTCACGCGTATCCCAGATCCTGGCAACAAATTTTTGGGGACACACCCTCCAAACCGTGCTCGTATCGCTGCGGTACGAGCGGCAGTTGGAAGATGAAACTGAATTTGCTGCGTGAATGGCAGCGCTTTAAAGGCCGCTGTATCTACTCTAGTGCTGGGCTAATTCTCGCTTGGCGTGAGGAACATTCTTTTCGCTTTTGGGCCTACATGAATATAATTTCCGCTAGTTTGTCTTTATATCTTCCAATCCCAATTGTATTTAGAGGATTAATAATTTGTCTTGGAATATTGGTGCTGGCAGCGGAGTGCTTTAACACTGCCATTGAAAGGGTAGTTAATCACGTGTCGCCCGGACCACACCCGCTGGCTAAAGCTGCCAAAGATTCGGGCAGTGCTGGTGTCGCTTTGACAGCCATTGCAACTGGGATTGCATGGGTATTTGCCTTGATTTTTCTTTTTTCGGATAAGTAGGTCTAAAAAATTACTGTTTGCAAACATGACATTTTATTCAACTAAGCATCCCCAGAGATCATATTCCCCAGCTTCATCTACCTTAACTTTTACTATGTCGCCGGGCGCTAATGTATGTGTGTCTTTGTCAATAAATAAATTGCCATCAATTTCTGGTGCATCAGCTTTCGTACGGCTTGTCGCTATGCCATCAGAATCCACTTGGTCGACAATTACGTCAATTATATCACCTACCTTGGCTTCAAGTTTTACTTCGGATATTCCTTGTGCCTTTTCCATAAAACGGTCCCAGCGTTCCTGTTTTATTTCTTCTGGAACGTGGTTTTCTAATGCGTTTGAACGTGCTCCAGCTACGTTTTCATACTTAAAACATCCAACCCGATCCAGTTGTGCTTCATCCATCCAATCCAACAAAGTCTGAAATTCAGCATCAGTCTCTCCCGGGTAACCTACTATGAAGGTTGACCGCAGTGTAATGTTTGGACAATCGGCACGCCATGCTCTGATTTCATTTAAAGTTTTTGCTGCAGCGGCTGGGCGGGCCATACGTTTTAGAACATTGGGGTCAGCATGTTGAAAGGGAATGTCGAGATAGGGCAGAATTAATCCCTCAGCCATTAATGGGATCAACTCGCGAACGTGTGGGTAAGGGTATACATAATGTAATCGAACCCAGGCACCCAGTTGGCCAAGTTCGCGTGCCAGATCAGTTATATGTGGGAGGATTTGATGATCTGTATTCGACCTAATATCGATGCCATACGCACTAGTATCTTGCGAGATAACTAAAAGCTCTTTTACGCCCGCTTCAACTAATTTTTCGGCTTCGCGTAGTATTGCACGCGGGGGGCGACTGTTTAATTTTCCTCGCATGTCTGGAATTATGCAAAATTTGCATTTGTGATTGCACCCTTCAGAAATTTTTAGGTAACTGTAATGTCGTGGTGTTAGCGATACATTATTCGAGGGCAACAAATCGAGGAATGGATCTGGGTTCGGTGGTACAACTGAGTGGACTGCATCTAGCACTTTTTCGTATTGATGTGGACCTGTGACAGCTAATACTTTTGGGTGTGCTCCAGTTATATAATCTGGATTGGCGCCCAAACAGCCAGTGACTATCACTTTACCATTTTTGTCTAAAGCCTCCCCAATGGCCTCTAAGCTTTCAGCCTTTGCGCTGTCCAGAAAGCCACATGTGTTCACAATGACAGCCTCGGCCCCAATATAATCAGGACTGATTGCGTAACCCTCCGCTCTCAGGCGGGTCAGAATTCGTTCGCTATCAACTAAAGCTTTTGGGCAGCCAAGTGACACCATTCCAATGGTAGGCTGACCAGACCTTGGAATTTTAATTAAAGCTTTTGGTGCAATGTCTGGACGCAAATTTTGAGGATTTGTTGTCATCACCTACTCCAGGGAACAGGATACCATAAACTGTATGACAAGTCTCGTAATAACCGGCTTTTTTGGGGTTTACCGACGACGGTCACGGCGACTTGACATTGGCTGAAACGCCACGCTCACGTGAGCCTCACAATAGGGTTTTCCAACCTGAACTCCTAAACCACAAAACCAAAAGTCGTCGGTTGCGGGATCACCCACTGGCCACTTGCAGGTTTTTTCTGTCAGTTCCATCAGACTGATCCTCTTTGCGGTTTTTTCAACCTCACTAACTTTAGCTAAAGCCTCAGGGCTTATCTCATTTGCTGACGGTTGGGGTGGTAACGGCTGCCCTGCTGGAATAATTTTACGAACGGCAGGAGGAGTTATTCGGACTGCTGCAGCCCTATCTAAGGTCTTTGGTGATGCAGGCTTTACAGTAGGCTTTACTTTGGTGGCTGTTTTACTGTTAGCAGCCTGTTTTGACGATGTGGATGTCACACGGTTCGACAGTCCTAAGCGATGGACTTTGCCAATTACAGCATTACGGGTTACGCCACCCAACGCCTTAGCGATTATGCTGGCAGATTGACCCTCGCCCCACATTTTTTTTAAAACTTCGACGCGCTCATCAGTCCAGGCCATGACACCCCCCTTGAATTCAGTAGTAATAGTGGGTTGAACCCATACAAGAATGTCACTCTAAGGGTAACTGAGGGTAAGGACAACCACCCAAACGGAGATAAACTTTGGTTAATTCTACTGAATATGGCGTCAGACGCTTTGGTCATATCAATTGGCTTGGAGTCTGGACGTTAATTAGACGTGAAAATATGCGTTACTTAGCTATCTGGCAGCAGACTATTTTTGCACCTTTGATTACAGCTGGCCTCTTTTTGCTCGTATTTTCTATTGCGATTGGACCGGATCGTTCTGATGTAATGGGCTTTAGTTACATTGTGTTTTTGGCGCCGGGTTTGTTGATGATGACAGTTATCCAAAACTCGTTTGCAAATACATCTTCGTCAATGTTGTCTGCAAAGGTAATGGGCTCAATCGTTGATACTTTAATGCCGCCGCTCTCACCTGTAGAAATGACAATAGGTTATCTAGCAGGTGGAGTTGGCCGTGGCTTGATTATTGGTTTAGTATTGTGTCTCGCTATGGGTCTTACGCTCGGTGTATGGATTGTCCACCCAATTTGGACTTTGGTTTTTGTTGTCTTGGGTGGAATGTTTATGGGGGCTCTCGGTCTTATCGGTGGTATTTATGCCAACAAATTTGACCAAATGGCCGCAATTTCTAACTTTATTGTGACACCTTTGGCATTTCTATCAGGGACCTTTTACTCTATCCGGGCACTTCCAGAGGTTCTACAACCCCTTATCCATTTAAATCCCATGTTCTATATAATTGATGGTGGTCGCTACGGTGTTTTGGGAGTGTCAGATGGCAGTCCTTGGGTTGCATTATTGCTGGTTTGCCTAGCTAACACATTGGCGGTCTCTCTCTCTTGGTATTGGTTCAGAAAGGGCTACCGCCTTAAATCTTAGTAGGTCTATTTATTGTATATAAATCTAAAATTGAGGTTCAAGTCATTGCCTCAGCTCACAACAATATGACGAATGTCCTTTCAAAATTAGAGGTACTTTGCTATAATTAAAGAGTAGAAACAGTCATTGAAAATCTTGTGTGGTAACGCTGCAGATAATCTAATTTTTAAAAAGTTGTGACTGATAGTTTTCGTATTCTTCTTGTTAAAAGGCCTATATTGATGTTGGATCTTATGTCAGTCGAAAAGGTTACCTGATGATCTCTTCAATTTTGCCTACATATAACCGTGCACCTCTTGCATTTGTATCTGGGATGGGTAGTTGGCTTACCACAGATGATGACCGGCAGTATTTAGATCTTGGTGCTGGGATTGCAGTTAATAGCCTAGGGCATGCGCATCCTGCTCTGGTCGCAGCATTGACTAGTCAAGCAAATAAGCTTTGGCACACGTCCAATTTGTATCAGATTCCGGCGCAACAGAAATTGGCGGATCAATTAGTTGACCTAACTTTTGCTGACACAGTTTTCTTCACAAATTCTGGTACGGAGGCTTGCGAACTGGCTGTCAAAATGGCGCGGAAATATTTTTTTGACAAAGGAGAACCAGAACGAGTTGAGATCATCACTTTTGATGGATCATTTCATGGCCGTTCCTCAGCGGGTATCGCAGCTGCTGGATCTGAAAAACTTACCAAGGGCTTTGGCCCGGTGTTGGGAGGCTTTATTCAGGTACCTTTCGGTGTACATGAAGCTCTACGCTCTGCAGTGAGTGAAAAAACTGCTGCAGTGATGATTGAACCCATCCAAGGCGAGGGTGGTATCCGCCAGGTTCCAGATCAGTGCTTGAAAGGCTTGCGTGATTTTTGTGATGAAAACGGTGTTTTGTTGATCTTGGATGAGGTGCAATGTGGCGTTGGTCGATCGGGCAAGTTATTTGCTCATGAGTGGGCGGGAATTGAACCGGATATCATGATGGTTGCCAAAGGGATTGGTGGAGGGTTTCCGATTGGGGCTGTTCTGGCGACGCAGGAAGCTGCATCAGGAATGACCGCGGGAACCCATGGATCGACTTATGGGGGAAATCCCTTGGGCTGTGCGGTAGGCAGCGCAGTACTGGCTACTGTGAGTGATCCCGCGTTCTTAATGGATGTTTCGCGCAAAGCCGCTGCAATGCGGCAGGGTCTTGAGGGGCTAGTTTCCAAATTTTCTGATGTTTTCGATGGAGTAACAGGATCTGGGTTAATGTTGGGACTCAAATGTAGTGCCTCCAATACTGATGTGGTAAATGCGGGTTACGATGTAGGTGTGCTGACAGTGCCTGCTGCCGAAAATGTTGTTCGCTTATTGCCCCCTCTTAATATCTTGGATGAAGATATAATTATAGCGCTAGAGAAATTGGAAAAAGCCTCACATATTGTGCGAGCAGCGCTTTAATCTGATCAGATAGGAATTTGATGTATGGCTTTGATACATTGGATAAAGCCCACTTTGGAGTTTAATTAATATGCAGAACTTTCTAGACATCGACCAAATTGAAGCGTCAGAGTTGCGTGCTATTTTAGACCAAGCCAGTCATACAAAAAAAGCACGTGCTGGGCTCAAACGAGGTGCGTTAGATGTTGAAAAGGTACTTGAAGGGCACATGGTGGCCTTAATTTTTGAGAAGCCCTCAACGCGTACAAGAATAAGTTTTGCAGTTGGTGTGCAGCAAATGGGTGGAGAGAGTATGGTCATTTCTGGCAGTGAGATGCACCTTGGTCACGGAGAAACAATTGCTGATACCGCGCGCGTACTTAGCCGCTATGTTGATTTGATTATGATACGTACCTTTGAAGAATCTACACTTTTAGAAATGGCAGAACACGCCTCAGTTCCTGTAATAAACGGCCTAACAAATCGAACGCATCCCTGCCAAATTATGGCTGACATCATGACCTATGAGGAACATCGAGGCTCAATTAGTGGCAAACGCGTGGTCTGGGTTGGGGATGGAAATAATGTCTGCGCAAGCTTTATTCATGCCGCTGACAAATTTGGGTTTGATTTTGTATTTTCAGGTCCGGAAAACCTCAATCCTGACTTAAGTCTTGTGGCCACAGCTAAGTCAAAAGGTACAAAGATTGAGCTTGTTCGTGACGTATCTGCTGCGGTGGAAGGTGCAGACTTAATTGTCACTGATACATGGGTTTCGATGCATGACAGCAAAGCAGTATCGGCGCTTCGTCATAAACAGCTTGCGCCCTATCGCGTCGATGATGCTCTGCTGGCGAAGGCCAAGCCGGAGGCATTATTTATGCATTGTTTACCTGCGCACCGCGATGAGGAGGTAACCAGCTCTGTTTTGGATGGTCCAAATTCAGTAGTATTTGATGAGGCTGAAAATAGATTGCACGTACAAAAGGCAATCATGCGCTGGTGTCTATCAAAATAAAAATTATTTAATTTTTGATAATAAAATATTTATCAGCGTGTGTTTAATATCAAGTGTTCCTATCTTTATCATTTACAAAAATTTAAGTACTGAATGAACTCCTTAAACTATCAGCTTTAGTTACCATCATTTTCTGTAAAATGGATACGCAAATTAGAATTTTCTAACGATATAATTATTTTGGAGAAAGTCATGACGCAGGCTAACATGGGGTTAATCGGTACCGGTACAATGGGTTCAGCTTTAGCATTAAATATTGCTGAAAATGGGTATGATATCGCAATTTGGAACCTTGACTTGTCAGCTGTGGATTCGCTGATTGCATCGGCAGGTGATTTGGCGCCGCGCTTGGCAAGGTGTGATAACATTATTAATTTAGTGCATAACCTTGCCGCACCGCGCGCCATTATTTTATTGGTACCAGCTGGTAAAGCCGTGGACAGTTGTATTGACGAATTATTGCCTCTTTTATCGCCGGGCGACACAATTATTGACGGTGGAAACTCTGATTTTAGAGACACGATTGAACGTACAAAACGGCTGGAAGAGGTAGGACTGGCTTACTTAGGAATAGGAGTTTCTGGAGGTGCGGAAGGAGCCAGGCGGGGGCCATCGATGATGGCTGGTGGTACGAGAGCCAACTACGCCGCTGTGGAGCCAGTTCTGGCAGCTATTGCTGCAAAATATCATGGTGATCCATGCGTTGCTCATTTGGGTCCCGATGGGGCAGGGCATTTTGTAAAGACTGTACATAATGGGATTGAATATGCTGACATGCAGATGATTGCGGAGGTTTACGGTCTACTGCGGGATGGCGAAGGCCTATCTGCTGGCGAAGGAGCATCTTTTTTTGATCGTTGGAACCACGGAGTTTTGGAGAGTTATTTAATAGGGGTTACAGCCGAAGTTTTAGCTACAAAAGATCCGCAAACTGGTGCAGAAATAGTTGATTTAATAATTGATAAAGCTGGCCAAAAAGGTACTGGTCGATGGACGGTAATTGAAGCCATACGAATGGGGCAGTCTGCTAGCATAATTGAGGCAGCGGTTGGTGCAAGAGTGCTCAGTTCGGAAAAAACTACCCGAGAAATAGCGGCGCCGTTGTTGGCGCCCGCAGGAATTGACACTGTGGTTACTTTTTCTGAACAAGATTTGGAATCAGCTTTGATTGTTGGCCGTGCTTTGGCATACGCTCAAGGCTTTCGCATTTTAAATGCTGCCTCTGAAGAATTTAATTGGGATCTTGATTTTGCGCGAATTGCAGAAATCTGGAGAGCGGGATGTATTATTCGTTCAGCAATGCTTGACGACATTGCAGATGCGTTTCGTACAGATCTGCCCAATGGTAGATTGGTTTTGTCAGAACATTTTATTGAAGTTCTTACACAAAATGTGGCTGGTTTGCGGCGAGTTGTTGCCGCCGCCGCTTTGCGGGGCTTGCCGGTACCTGCGCTGGCAGCTGCCCTAAGCTGGTTTGACACTCTTCGTCAGGCCCGAGGTACAACTGATTTGATACAGGCACAGCGGGACTTTTTTGGGGCACACTCATTCGAGCGCGTAGACGTTGAGGGTAACCATCATGGCCCGTGGTTTTCTGACAAAACTTAAAAGTCATAGTAAGAAAGATCATCAGTTATTGTTATTGACCATGGAAGTGTAGGAAATTTATTTTCTTCTAGGTTTTGTTCTCAAAGTAGGGTCAGCATCTGTTGGATCTTCTGGCCATGGGTGCTTGGGATATTTTGCACGCATGTCTTTGCGTACATCGGCATAGCTGCCTTTCCAAAAGCCAGGAATGTCCTTGGTAATCTGAATTGGTTGGCGGGCTGGTGACAAGAGGGTTATTTTTATTGGGCGTCCACCCACAGT
>JAFMEA010000130.1 GCA_017856985.1 Planktomarina sp. | reverse complement strand
AATGACTGTGCTGCGCCTGCGCCGCCTGAAAAATCAGATATGCCATTTCAGCAACGAACACCGCTGCCAATACCCAACCCACACCTGCAACGATACGCAGCTCCGCGTTTTCTGGAGACATCAAGGCGACAATAATGGCGAGCGTAGCAAAATGAACGAGAAATGAGACCGCAAATTTTGCGGGTTTCACCCAAACGGGTACGCCATCTAGGGTGCGTTGATCAAGTTGACCCCAGATTAATATCGCTATGAGAAGTAGCACAGAAAGCGCCGTGAGTTGGACGAATACCATGGAACGGCCTTGGACAAGAAAAGAAGCTAAGAGATCGCTCATATCTTACACTTTCATTTCAAATTTCGGGTACTAGGTGTCTCGATTGGAAATCGGGGTTTAGCCTAACTTGTGACCGTTGTTGACCCACGTTCGTACCAATTCGGTAAATTCTACTTCCTTATCCTGATAGCAAAAATGGCCGCACCTCTCAAAGATGGTCAACGCACTTTTAGGGAGCCGTTTGTGCAGGCGCGTAGCGTTGTCTGTTGTCAAGAACGCGTCTTGATCACCCCAAAATACATGAACTGGTACATTGAGAGTTTCCAGATGAGGATCAATGTCTTTTAAGCCTTCAGGGTAGCCTTTGAACCACTTCGTGACCGGGCCAACCCTGCCAGAATAAGACGCGACATAATCAGCGACCTCCTCGGCGGAAGGACTATAATTTAAGTATCCCAACTGGTTTGCGCCACTGATGAACGCCGGTGCGCCCGTAATTGTGAAAACAAGGCGCCAAAATCCTGAACCAATCATCTTCTGGACGAGGCTTCCATCTGCGGACGGTTGAACGCTCGGGCCAGCGCCAACCAAGATGCTTTTGGCTTTGTGGTCACGGTGTAAAACATAATGGAGGGCTACAGGCATCCCAACATCTGGTGCAACAATATGAACGTCAGACAGTCCAAGTTCGCTGATAAACTTTTGTAGGAAGGCGCTTTGCGCAGCGAATGTCATGTAGCTAATGTTACCCTCACTCTGCCCAAACCCCGGCAAATCCAATGCGACCAAATTAGTATTGGCAGAGAGCGCTGACCACGTCGCATCGTAACACAGGATACTTTGAGGAAGAGGACTGAGGAACAAAACCGTTGGCCCGTCTGAATTGCCACCCGTCGCGTAGCGGATTTTCAGGCCATCTAGCTGCATATATGCAGGCTTGATGGTCAAGTTTGCAAGATCATGATTGATCTTGCCTGCACCCTTCGCGCGTTTTGACCAAAGCTTGTAAAACTCAGGTGTTATCATCATCAAGCTGGCCGCATTCAATCGACCGAGCACCCCAATTGGATCTTTTGGCATGTCGTTTCCTTCAGGGTTAGTATTTAGAGAATAATTAATGTAATTAGAGGTACGAAAAGACGGGGTCAATGATAAAATACTCTTAGGTACGATAATGAATGAAAAAACTAATTCTGCACGGGGTCGCCCAAAAACGTTAGACCGAGACCGGGTTTTGCAAACTGCTTTGATACAGTACTGGTCAAAGGGGCCAGCGAATGTCTCAATCAGTGACATCTGCAATTTAATCGGAGCGTCTAAGCCGGGTGTTTATCGGGAATTTGGCAGTGATGATGGGCTAAAAAAGGCCGTCTTGGAGGTGTATCACGGCCTCGCAATTCAGCCTGTGATTGATATTCTTGAGAAAAATCAGCCAACGACGGACGCCATCGACGCCCTCATAGGTTTTATGACCCAAGATCGTACGGCCCTTGGCATTCCGCAGGGATGTTTGTTTGTGATGATGCGGGCGCAATCTGAACGTCTTGGGCCGTCGACATACCATAAACTGAACAAAGTTCACCACGATCTTTTGGCCGCTTACTCGGAGTGGATAGAGCGGGCGAAGCTGCACGGTGAGTTCATAAATATACCAACAGATATCGCTGCACTATTGCTCGACATGCAACACGGTGGCGCGATGCGTATGCAAAGGGAAGGCGTTCCAAGAGAAACGATAGAAAGTGTGCTTAGGTTTGCTCTGAGGGCCGTGATGTTTCGAGATAACGTAATCAGGTCCTAACCCTTCATACGACGCATAGCGAAAGCACACTTTGTCCGCAAAGCAGACCTCAGGCATTGCCACGGTCAATGTTCAGTTCTGGGTGCAAGCCACATTTCACCCTCGTACTCACTATTGCTCACCAAACGCAATTTCAAGCATCGCTTTCTGAATAGCGTCAGGCATGCCCGGGTCGTATTGAGTATGGGAAGCTCCCTTTACAATCTGACATGTTTTCTTCAGCGCAAAACTTTCACTTTCAGTTCGCTCGTCCGTATCTGCTTCGCTCTCTAATAGCTTTTCGATAACTTCGTGGGCAAAAGCAGGGGGGCAGAGCATGTCGAATTCGCCAGTGATCAATCTTATTTTTTTCCGTAAAGAGCGAACAAGTTCCTCGCGACTTTCAATAACACGCTCACCATCTCCGTTGATTTTTGCAACCACCGTATCAAGAAAGTTTTTCGAGTTAATTGCAGACGCATGCGAATTCAAACTCTTGTAAAAGGTCAAACCCAACTTAACGATATCCTCATCTGAAGTCAGTAGCTCGATACTAGTTGCAGGGGGATTAGCATTGTCGACACCTACAGTTGCGCCCAGATTATCCCACTTCAACCAGCTTACCGCTGCTTTTCGACTTTTCTCTGGGCTGTCGCCCGTCATCAATTCCCAATATTTGTTTACGAGTTCTAACCCGGGATTTTTAGTTTTTTCTAATCTTTCCAAATCAGCTCGTGTCTTGTACCCGACATGCCCGATGAATCGGCGCCACTGCGCAGGATAATACTTTCCCTTTCCGTTTTTACCGTCCCCATAGTCGTGGTCCAAATCCTGCTCCCGAATTAGCCACAATCCGCACAATACCAAACCGGAAACAGTGCTCCCAAAATATTTGGCGGCATACGCCAACCCTAGAGCAGCGCCATTCGAACAGCCATAAACAACTGCCCATTTGTCGATACCAAAATGCTGCCTTAACACTTCACAATCGGCGATGTTTGCGTCAATGCCGGTGGAGGTATCGGACCCAGTTACCTCTTCAATTTTCGACCGTCCCCACCCGCGTTGATGAAAGTAGATTATTCGAAACTTAGAACGTATCTCTTCGCTCAAAATATCCAACCTGTGCTCTTGATTGTCCGCTGGTCCCCAGCCGCCGTGCAGGATTAGCATCGGTGCACCATCTGGGTTGCCAAGTTCGACGGTATAAAGCGAGAGTCCAGTTTTTACTTCGACCATTGATGTTTGTGAGTTATGAGCGATCTGAGATACCATCTTAGTTTTCCTGAGCAATTTTCAACAAGACACTATAGGCTTACTACGAAGCTTGCATATATATTGTCACTTTTCGATCGCAAAGCCAAAGGTATGCTTGGTTACCTTGGAATGGACGTGAGCTGTAATAACTCGGAGACACGCAAAATATTCGATTGGACGCCGATCCCATTTAAACAATGCGTGTTAGAAACTGCAGTAGTTGTAAAGTCGATTCAAGATAAAGCATAACGGGAGCCTTGTGAGTTTAATAAGACGAAGAATTTGCCCGACCCAGAACTTCTGGAATTTGGGTGCGGTAAAGAAAGAGAACTACAGCACATAACAGACCAAGTCCGATTGCGGGAATTGCGGATGGACCAAGAATGAACCAATGGGTCAGGACGGCACCTACCATAGCACCACCAAGAACTGCTGCACCGATGACCTGACGGCGTGGCAGCCATAATAGCACAACAC
>JAFMEA010000036.1 GCA_017856985.1 Planktomarina sp. | reverse complement strand
CTGAAATAAGCACATTATCAAAATAAATCTCACCTGATGTTGGTTTGATAAGTCCAGACAATGTGTTGTTGAGTGTTGTTTTGCCAACCCCGTTACTGCCTAAAACAGCAACAATTTCTCCGGTGCTAATTTCTATGGTCACATCACGTAGGACGTTAACTAAGTCATAGCCAGCATGTAACCCATTGACCTTGATCATGACTTGCTCCCGTTTGCCATCATCTTAGCAGCTCCGTGCCCAAGATAAGCTTCGATAACCACGGGATCTGAAGCTACAGACTTAGGCGTGCCTTGGGCAATCAATTTACCATCGTTCAAAACATAGGTTCGGTCCGAAAGATTAACCACGGCCTTCATTACATGTTCAATCAAAAAAATAGTAACGCCATTGTCTCGGATGCCTTTGATTACTTCCACAATCTCATCAATTTCAGTTGGGTTTAGGCCAGCCATGACTTCATCAAGCAATAACAGTTTAGGATTGGTTGCTAATGCACGGGCAAGCTCAAGCCGCTTACGCGCTGCAACTGTCAATCCGTCAGCTGTCTGATACAATAGAGATGTCATTCCAACAATGTCAGCAACACGTTCAGCATTCAATTGTGCAATGTTTTTGTCGCTGGTTATAGAATACGCACCAACCATGATATTCTCAAGTGTGTTCAAGGTTGCAAACGGTTGAGTGATTTGAAACGTCCGGACCATGCCTTGCTGGCATATTTTATGCGATTTCAGGTTGATGATGGAACGTCCATCAAGATTAACAGCACCTTCATCAGGTTTTAAGAACCCTGAAATGCTGGCAAATACTGTCGTCTTACCGGCGCCATTTGGCCCAATGAGCGACACGATCTCTCCTTTTGCAACCGCAAGGTCAACAGCCGATACCGCAAGAAGTCCACCAAATCGTTTGGTGAGGCCTTTTACCTCAAGCATCATTGTCATCCTTTTTCTTGCGCTTCTTACGGAACAGGCCAACCAGCCCATTTGGAAGAAAAGAGATAATCAAGATCAGAATAAAGCCATAGACTATTAAGCTAACTCCAGGTGTGTCAATAAAGTGACGGGCAAATTCATTCACGGTATGCAGAAAGAACGAGCCAACGAGCGGCCCAAAGACTGTACCCATACCACCAACAATAGTTACGAGCAGCATTTCAACAGAAAGCGCAATCGAATAGGAAATTGGCGGATCGATATAAAGGTATTTCTGAGCATAAAACGTACCCGCTGCCCCTCCCATGCCACCCATAATCATAATCGCGTAGACCTTGCATTTGAGTGTATCAATTCCAAGTGCCTCTGCCGCGTCTTCATTTTCCCGGATGGCAACAAGCTGCGCCCCAAAACGAGAGCGTTCAAGCCACATAGCAATCGCAAGCGAGATAACTAAAAGGACTAATGAGAAGTAATAAAATCCTGTGGGCGAATTAAATTGGAGGTTATGAAGCCCTGGTGCATATGTTAAAAACAAACCTACGCCACCGCCTGTGAATTCGACTGAATTTGCCAAAACCCGTAATAGTTCTGCAAAGGCAAGTGTGATAAGGGCGAAGTAAGATCCTCGCAATCCTGACCTGAAACTTAGATAACCAACAATTAATCCAAGAAACGCTCCCATGAAAATTGCTGCAAAAATGCCAATTATTGGAGGCACACCAAAACTGGTTAATAATATTGATGAAGTGTAAGCGCCAGTACCAAAGAACATCACTCCACCAAAGGAAAACTGTCCAGCATAGCCACCCAGAATGTTCCATGACTGTCCAATATAAGCGGTGAAGAAGATCAAGGTCAGGACATCAAGCTGAAACTTGCTGGAAATAACAACGGGCGCAAGAGCTGCGCTAAATAAACCGAACAATATAAGTAATACAGTTTTTGGGGAGAATGTCATACTTTGCTCCCAAAGATCCCAGTTGGCCTAAAGATAAGAATAAGTATGAAAATCAGAGAAATTCCTACTTGTCCCAGGCTTTCGCCCAAGATTAATCCGCCTACAGACTCCGTAATTCCAATAATAAATCCACCTAATAAAGCACCAACAATACTGCCCATTCCGCCTAGTACGACAATAGTAAAGGCAACTATTACGAAGATATTACCGGTGTAAGGGTCAACATAGAAAATAGGCAGCAACATACACCCTGCAGCTCCCAAACAGGCGACCCCGATACCAAAGGTGACAGCAAACACATGTTCGACATCAATACCAACAAGCCGAGCGCCTTCTCGCTGCTTCGCAACTGCGCGAATGGCTTTACCAAGGTCTGTGAGGGTCATCAACATCCATAGCAATAAGCAGATCGCCAATGATGCTACAAAGGAAATTACCTTGGGGTAGCTTAGATATAGAAATCCAAGATCAAACGCTTCGTAACTGTATGCGAGGCTTATCGTTTGTTGGTCCCCAGTAAAAAAGACTAGAGCAGAATTTTCAAGAATAATGGACAGTCCAAGGGTAATAAGTAGAATATTTTGATCACGGCCTCCCGACAGTTTACCTATTCCCCAGCGGTAAATCGTATAGCCGAAGACGAAGCCTGCGGGTGTGACTATTAAGATTGCAACATAAGGATCAATATTTAAAATTTTAAAGAGAAAATATGCCATATACATCGCCAACATTAACATGGCGCCATGCGCAAAATTAATAATATGTAATACGCCATAAATAAGCGTTAGACCGAGGGCAACCAGAGCATAAATAGCCCCAAACATAAGCCCATTTATAATGCCTGCTGGAAACAATGATAGCACTTCTAAGAACATTTTTTGACTTTTCTAAATGAAGAAATATTAAACAAGGCAGCTCCAAGGAAACCTTGGAGCTGCCAAAATTAGAATTTATAAGTTGTTTTAGCTGCGGGGGAATATCGCACTTGCAGATGCGTAAGACGCTGGAGCAATGACTTCTACATCGCCTTTCTGAGCTTGAATAGCAACCGCACGTGAGCCCATGTTCTGGCCATTGACCATCTTAGTTGGACCATATGGCATGAAATCAACGTTAAGAGTTGAACTTGCAAGTGCTGCATTGACCGCATCGTTATCTGTTGACCCAGCACGTTCAAAGCCATCAACAAGGAACAGAATAGACATATAAGCACAATAGACTTCGAACGTGAAATATTTACCATCAGCCTCAGTACGCGTGCGCATGGCCTGACCAGAAGCAGAGCTCGGGTCATACCAGTGGTTCACATCAATCATATTTTCAGCAATTTGTGGCATTTCTTCAACAAACTTAAAGTTGAAGCCACCGCCAAGAACAGAATAACTAGCCATGAAATCAACACGTTGTTGGCGCAATGTTTTTGCAAGCAAAACATATTCGCCTGGATAGTTTATTGGCATGATGATGTCAGGCTTAGCCGCCTTCAGCCGTAGGGCTATATTGTCAAAGTTACGCGTAGGGTTTGCGTGTTTGATAGTCTCGATCACTGTCAAGCCATGCTTGGCAAGTGCTTCCGTGACAAGCTTCGCTGTACCTGTCCCAAATTCAGACTCTTCATGCACAATAGCAACTGTCTTTGCGGGAGACCCTGCAGCCTTGTTGATTTCAGCAAGATTAACTGAAGCATCAGATGCAATTCTCCCATAGCCATCTGCCATGCGGAAGACGTTTGGAAGGTCACGCTGAACTAATTTATCCGAAACTCCTACATCAACAGAAAATGGAATGTTGTATTTCGCTGCTGTCGCTGAGGCCGCAAGGCCAACTGCAGACTGATAACAGCCTTGAATGGCATTTACTCCGGCTTCATTCATTTTTTCGACTTCTGCAGCACCTATTTCAGGCTTTGCTTGTGAGTCACCAAGAATTGCTTCAACAGGGGCACCACCCATGGATTTAATTCCACCTGCAGCATTAACATCTGCAATCGCCAATTGCGCACCATAGCGAAGCTGTGCTGCTGGATAAGCTGCCCAACCTGTAGCCGGATGGATAAGACCGATTTTTACAGCACTAGCTGCTTTGGCAATATGTGGAATTGATAAGCCTGCAGAGGCTAGCGCAAATGTGGCTGAAGCGCTGCCAATAAATTGCCGACGAGAACCAGCAAACAACTTGGGTGATTTAGTCATTAGATACTCCTATGGGTTGATCATTATATTTATTTATAAAGTTTTATTGCTTAATTGTTTTAGTTAAGACGCAAAGGGCTTCCTGTGTCCAAGAAAAAATGACATATTTTTTTTTATGTTAAAATCAAATTTTATATTTAGAATACTTTCATGATTAAACATCTTGACATTTTTTCAGCTTTTATCGCTCAGACTAGATTTAGTGATATTCCAGATGACACTGTGTCTAGGGCAAAGTTGATCATAGCTGATTGCGTTGGTGCTATTGTTGGTGGCAGTGCTGAACCAGAAATATTAGCTTTTACTGATTCAATTAACTCTTCAGGAACTTCGCGTATTTTGGGTAGTTCAAATTTAACTGACCCACAAACTGCAAGCCTCATTAATGGTACTGCCGGCACAGTACTGGAAATGGATGAGGGGCACCAGTTTGCTCGTGGCCATCCCGGCATGCATGTTTTTCCCGCTTTACTTGCAGCAACGGAGGGCACAACTGAGTTAGTTTCTGGAAAAGATTTTTTAACTGCGTTCATCGTTGGTTACGACATAGCTGCGCGGATCGGGCTTGCAACTTCTCTTAACGCCAATATGCACCCTCATGGGACTTGGGGCGTGATTGGTGCTGCAGCGGCACTTGGAGCGCTGAATAGGCTTGATGAGGTACAATTAGCTGAACTGCTTAATATTGCGTCAAGCTTAACGTTAGCAACTAGCAGAAAGACCATGCTGGAAGGTGGAACAGTCCGCAACGCTTATACTGGTGTCGCTAACCAAATGAGCCATACGGCGCACAAGTTGTTGATGGCAGGCTTTACTGGTGAACTAGATGGGATTGGATCTGTGTTTGGTGGCGTCGTGTCATCAGGTTTTGATGTTGAGGCCGCACTAGAAAGCATAGGTAAACGATTTGAGGTAGACAGAAATTATTTCAAATTGCACGCATGTTGTCGATACAACCACGCTGCGCTAGACGCATTATGGATATTGCTTGATAAGCATCCTGAGCTGCAGAATCCCGGTCAAATAGACCGCATTCATGTTGAGAGTTATTTTCTTGCCGCAGAATTAGATGACCAGAAGCCACGAAATATGCTGGCAGCCAGGTTTTCTATTCCCTTCGCAATAGCCACGACGTTGATCAACCGATCATCAAAAGTACATAGCTTCACTGGAAATGCCCTGACAGATCCAGCGACATTGGCTTTAGCTGCAAAGACCAGCATTGCTGAAAGTAGTTTTATGTCAGCGCAATTGCCTGATTTTCGACCGGCAGAGGTGAGCATTACCATGAAGAACGGTCAAAATTTTAAGGCTGGGGTCAAGACTAATCGTGGTGACTGGCAGGATCCATATGATAATGCACAATTAAAAGAAAAATACATAAGCCTAACAGCTCGGAGGTGGAGCGCTAAAACAAGCAATACTGTTTATCATAATATCTTTGCGTTGGACAGGTTTTCAAATGTTACATTGGCTTTTGATGGATGATTTTAAAATGATTGTATCGGTCATGAAGGTAGGGTTCTGAAGCTGTTCAAAGCGCCGTTCAGGTAAATCTAACAGCATGTCACTGGACGAGTGGGCCTTATAGATGCTGGTAACAAGCATTTGAAAGGGGCTATCCGTGTGGCGCCACGGTGATATAGTAAAATGATGTATAATATCCAGTCAGAAAGTGATACTCCGCAGGACCTTCAAGTTCCAGTCGCCATACTTGGTTGTGGCTTAATTGGTATTAGTTGGACAGCCTTGTTTTTGCATCATGGTATAAATGTGCATGCCTGGGATCCCAATGCTGCAGCGCGCAACGCGCTTTCTGAGAAGGTTAAGGCTCCAATGTCCCAACTGTCTGATATTGGCCCTCCGGCGGTCACCTTGGGTAGTTTGAGCGTATTTACGGAGATGTCTGCTGCTCTTGATGGTGTCATGTTTGTGCAAGAAAGTGCGCCAGAGGTGATAGATCTGAAGCACGAGATTTATGATAATTTTGAGCATAGCGCGGACTCCGATGCTCTGATTGCCTCCAGCGCCTCTGGTCTCTCTTGGTCTAGCCTAAGTGCTAAAATGAGCGCACCAGAGCGGCTACTCACCGCTCACCCCTTCAACCCACCACACCTTGTGCCATTGGTAGAGATGTATAGTCCGTTAGATGCGGTCTTAGATCGAGCTGAACGCATATATTGTCAAATTGGTAGGGTACCCGTCCGCATGAAGCGGGAGGCAACTGGGCATATTGCCAATCGTCTGGCCTCGGCTCTGTGGCGTGAAGCGGTCAATATTGTAGTGGAAGGCATTGCTGATGTGGAGGCGGTAGATCTGGCGTTAGTGAATGGCCCGGGTCTGCGTTGGGCAGTCGCTGGTGCGCACATGACCTATCATCTGGGTGGGGGCGAGGGTGGAATGGCTCAATATCTCAGGCATTTGGGGCCCAGCCAAGAAAGCCGTTGGGAAGATCTTGGCAGTCCGACCCTAACTCCAGAGGTCTGCGCTAAACTGATTTCTGGTGTGGAGGCGGAGGCTAAAGGTCAAAGTATAAAAGAATTGGAAAAAGCTCGTGATGCCGGATTAATGCGCCTATTGGCTGCACGGGATGGCAAAGTTTAGATTGCCATTGACCAAAAGATGCAGCTAGCCGAGTTCGCGCCTCTGCGGTCTAACAAGGTGGCAGAACAGGCGCTGGCTGAAAACCATGTGGACTTGACGTACTGATGTACATTCAGTCGCGTAAATACCATAAAAAAGTTGATATTTAATTATAAAAATCTCTCGTTATCGACATAAGAAAAGCTTTAACTATTTACTAAACTACATCTCGGAGACATACCGATCCACGACGCTACCATGGGTCAGCACACCGTATGGCATGGAGGCCATAATTTTGCCAAAAGAACAAATACTGGAAGTAGATCTTTTTATTATAGGCGGCGGTATTAATGGCTGTGGTATTGCTCGTGACGCAGCGGGTCGTGGACTGTCTGTGGTGCTGGCGGAAATGAACGACCTAGCATCCGCGACATCTTCAGCCTCGACTAAGTTGTTTCATGGTGGGCTGCGCTATCTAGAATTTTTTGAAGTCCGCCTAGTGCGCGAAGCTCTGAAAGAGCGGGAAATATTACTACGGGCGATGCCACATATAAGTTGGCCAATGCGCTTTGTATTACCATACCACAAGGACATGCGGTTTGAAGGTGACACGCCTACATCAAAGATTCTGAGCTTTGCTATGCCTTGGATGCGCGGCCGCAGACCGGCCTGGCTGATCCGCTTTGGGCTCTTTCTTTATGACAATCTGGGTGGGCGTAAAATCCTGCCCGGAACGACAACAGTTGACCTGAGCGCTGATCCGGTTGGTAAACCGCTGCAAGATCGCTTTGCCAAAGCATTTGAATACTCCGACTGCTGGATAGAGGATTCTCGTCTGGTTGTGTTGAATGCGCGTGATGCCCAGGAGCGTGGCGCACAGATTATGACCCATAGCAAGGTTTTGTTGGCTGAGCGTGTCGATGATGTTTGGCATATCACCACTGAAGAGCAGAGTACAAAAAAGACTAAGCTCACGATCGCTCGGATGCTGGTTAATGCCGGTGGGCCTTGGGCTGAAGACATCATTCGTAACACCGCAAGGATTAACTCGTCTGATGTTCTGCGCTTGGTGCGTGGCAGTCATATTGTGACGCGAAAACTGTTTGATCATGACAAATGTTATTTTTTTCAGGGTGAAGATGGTCGGATCGTTTTTGCTATTCCATATGAGAATGACTTCACCTTGATTGGGACGACAGATTTAGATCATGAAGCCGCATCAATAAAACCAGAATGTAGTGAGGCTGAAGCTGATTACCTTAGGACCTTCGCATCGAGTTATTTTAAACAGCCTATCGGCAAGGACGATGTCGTCTGGACCTATTCTGGAGTGCGGCCGCTATATAATGATGGTGCCAGGTCGGCGACGGCAGCGACACGTGATTATGTTCTGACAATAAATAAAGGGGACGGTGCTGCCCCTTTATTAAACATTTTTGGTGGCAAAATTACCACCTACCGCAAACTAGCTGAGGCCGCTCTGGCCAAGATTATTCCGTTTTTCCCTAAAGCTGGCCCAAATTGGACTGCTGGGGTCAGCCTTCCTGGGGGTGATTTCCCGGTTGATGGTGTGGGAGCTTTGATCCAGGATTTACGCCAAAACTATCCGTTTTTAGATGAATTCTGGGCTCGGCGTCTGGTAAAGGCTTACGGTACTGACGCCCGCCTGATACTTGGTGATGCCAAATCAACAGGAGATATGGGCAAAGGATTTGCTGGCACCCTGACTGAGCGTGAGATCGTCTGGTTGATGGAAAAAGAATACGCTTGCACAGCGCAGGATGTGGTTTGGCGACGCTCACGCTTGGGGCTTCGGATGAGCAAGGCTGAAGTTGCCGAGCTTGAGGTTTGGATGAAAGTTGCGCGCAGAGGATAGGATACTTCCAACTAGCCAAACAATCTGAAATGAGTGTCACAAAACTTTGTCCATTATGCCTATTTATACTATTGATTTCATGAGATTTTTCAAAAATGTGTTCCACAAATTTGATTAGAGCTTGATTGCTATTTTTCAATTCAATATAGTTAACATGTTAAATGAAAAAGTGAGTGGAAACATGCCAAACCAAAATCAATATATGCACCAATCTATTGCGCAAGCAGTTAGTGATCATGAAATTGATACCATTTTTGGGTTAGTTGGTGACGCCAATCTTTTCATTGTAAACCATTTTGTCAGTGAGTGTGGGGGTACACTCGTCCCTGCGGCGCATGAAGGAGGCACTGTTCTAATGGCGCAGGCCTACACTCAAGTTACAAAGCAAGTTGGTGTTGCGACAGTAACACAAGGACCGGGTTTAACTAATTGCGTAACTGCGTTGAGAGAAGGAGTAGTCGCCCGTCGCCCAATGATACTTTTGTGCGGCGATACTCCAGTAACGGCCTCCTTTCATCCGCAAAATATTGATCAACGTGAAGTGGTTAAGGCAACTGGCGCAGGATTTGAACAAGTTCAGTCCCCCGACACTGCATCACGTGATGTTGCAAGAGCAATTTATCGTGCGCGCATGGAAAAGCGCCCAATTGTTGTGAACATTCCTTCTGACTATATGTGGGCTGAAATCGTACATAAAAAGGTTGTTTTTTCGTTTAATGAATCGCCAACAGTAATCACTGAGGGATCGGTACACGAAGAAGCCATTGGTATGATTATTTCAGCTAAGCGGCCATTAATTTTAGCAGGAGCGGGAGCGGTTACTGCTAAAGATAAACTGATTGCTCTCGCCGAAAGGATGGAGGCGCCTCTTGCAACTACACTAAAAGGTACGGGTCTCTTTGCTGGCCACCCAAACAATATTGGTTATTTTGGCACGCTCAGTACTGCTGAAGCCTATGATGTAATGGGGGCTGCTGATTGTGTGATCGTCTTTGGTGCTTGGATGCACTTCTTCACAACGGATAAAGGAGAACTTCTTAAGGGAAAGCGTGTTATTCAGATCAATAATAATGCGTCTGACATTGGTACTTTTTACCAGCCTGATGCTGTCTTGATTGCTGATGCGGGCAAGACTGCTGAGAATATTCTCTATTGGCTAGATGAGGCAGAAGTCTCTCCATCAGGATTTTCCAAAGAATTACCATCTCATGATATCTCAAAGTATCCAAAAGGTGATCCAAAAAACTCTGTTGATGGCTTTATAAACTTTGAATACGCTTTGGATCGATTGAACGAAACACTCCCTGAAAATCGGATTATGCTGACTGATGGAGGTCGCTATATTACCGAGGTTTGGTGTCGTGTGAATGTACCAGACCCTAACAGCTTTCACATGAGTGACAACTTTGCTGCCATTGGCCAGGGAATGCAGCAGGCAATTGGTGCTGCGTATGGTGACCCAACACGGCCTGTTGTTCTTTTTACAGGAGACGGGGGGTTCATGATGGGTGGACTGAATGAGTTTAACACTGCTGTCCGCACAAACTGTAATTTGATTGTAATTATCTGTAACGACTCTGCTTATGGGGCTGAACATATTCAAATGCTGGACCGAAAAATGGATCCCTCCCTTACAGAGTTTAACTGGCCAAGTTTTGCAGAAGTTGCGAAGTCTCTTGGTGGAGAAGGTGTTGAAGTAACTTCTCCCAAAGAATTAGAAGTCGCGATCGAAGCTATTCACGCACGAAAGGGTCCAATAATCGTAGAGCTTAAATTGGATTCAAATAACGTACCACGCATGCGTTTGTAAAAACGCGTTCTGGACCATCTTTACGCCCGATGTAAGCGTTAAGTGAATGTTTAATTCTCAAAACTACTTATTAAAATTAGTACATTAAAGACGGTAGGAACAATGAGAGGGCAGGGATCGTAGTTAATAATAGCAGCCTAATGATATCTGCCACCCAAAAGGGTGTTACGCCTTTAAAGATAGTTGACACTGAAACATCTTTAACAACCCCTTTAAGAACAAATACATTTAAGCCAATTGGTGGTGTTATTAAACTGATTTCAGTTACTACCACGACTAAAATTCCAAACCAGATAAGATCAAAACCTAATTGCTGCACTAAAGGAGCGAATATGGGAACAGTTAAAAGTATCATTGACATAGACTCAAATACACAACCCAAAAGGAGATAAATTAATAGAATAATAAATATTACTGCAATTCCTGATAGCTCAAATGAGTTAATAATACCCATTAATACGTCGGGCAAACCGGCTCGGTTTAAAAAATTTGAAAACATAGAGGCACCAAAAAGTAGCGCAAATAATTTTGCTGCTAATAGTGCTGCCTCTCGGCCCACTTCCATCAGAATTTTGCTGCTCAAGGCGCCCTTGAAATAAGTAATTAATAAGGCGCCTGCCGCCCCCATTCCGGCAGCTTCAGTAGCAGAAAATAATCCTATATAGATACCGCCAATAACAAATATGAAAAGAGTTAAGGTGGTCCAAACATCTTTAAGTGCCACAAGCCTTTCTTTCCAATTCGTGCGTTCACCAGCGGGCCCCAGTGTCGCATCTCTGGTTACTACAAACTTTACGGCCAAAGTATAAAATAAGATCCCAATAAAGCCTGGTATGAAGCCAGCCATAAACAATTTTCCAATTGATTGCTCTGTCAGCAGGCCGTAAATAACTAAAATCACACTTGGTGGAATTAGAATTCCCAAAGTTCCTCCAGCGGCTATTGATGCAGTAGCTAAAGAGTCCGCATATTTGTATCGTCGCATCTCAGGCATTGCCACTTTTGACATGGTTGCAGCCGTTGCGATTGAAGACCCTGAAATTGCGGAAAACATTCCACAGGCGACAACTGTAGACATAGCTAGTCCACCTTTTTTATCACCCAGAAATGCATATGCTGCCCGATAAAGCTGCTTGGCCATTCCACCTTTTTCAACCAGCAATCCCATTAAAATAAAAAGTGGCAAAACGGATAAAGAGTATGATTGCCCTAAATCCATGACGAGACGGCCTAAGTTTGAGACGGAGGCTCTATATCCTGAGATTTCGCCAAACCCAATTACGCCAACTAAACCCATGGCTAAAGCTAATGGGAGCCGCAAAAATGCTAAAATTAAAATTGCGGCAAAGCCAATGAGAGAAATTGATAGTGGATCCATTAGTTAGCCTGTACTGATGCTTCGGCGCTTAAGCCTGGTTTTAAAACCACTAAGAGCAGTCGAAGTCCTATTAAAAGTGAAGTAAAAAATAACGATAAAGCTATAAAGGTTTCAACAACAAATCTTGGCGCAAAATCACTTGTTCCATAAGAAATAAATGACGGCATTAAAATATACTCGTAAGTGTCACCATCTTCCAAGGACCGCATGGCATAAAACATTGTTTTATCTGCAACTATCCAGAGACTATATGCAGAAACAGTTAAAAAGATGATACTTAAAATCCAGCCTAAATAACCTTTTTGAAATATTGGAAATAAATCCACGACAATGTGTTCATGTCGAAAAAACATTACCGGTAGGGACAAAAATATGACACCAGCCATACTTACTTGCACTATTTCGGATCCACCATAGAGCGGAGCATTTAAAAAATAACGCCCAACTACATCGATACAGGTGACCAGCACCATTCCAAATAATACCAATGCAGCTAAGCTTGAAATAAAACGACTAACCCAAAGGGCTAGCCGTTCTAATGTGTTTATAAATAAAATCATAGTTATTGATATAACCTTAATTTCCAGATTCTATGCCTACTTGCTCTATGAAGTAAGCAAGAGCCGCTGCACCATCAACACCTTTTGAAGTAACCTTTTCCAAAACGTCTGTAGTTACACCTGCGGTAGCATTTTTGTAGTAAGCTCGCTCGGCCTCACTTGCGATAGTCAATTCATGACCGGATGCTGCAGCTGCAGCTGCTCCAACACTATCAGCGTCGTCCCAGAACCAACCGACTGTCCGTGCTAAGTTCACGCCACGCATATCATCGACACAACCACGTTGTTTTGCGTCTAGGTCATTGTAAGTGTCGCTGTTCATAATTAGCCCAAATGCGGTCGTATACATACCATCTGGATTTTGTAGGGAGAATTTAGCGAGCTCTGCAATTTTAAACGCGTGCATTGTTTCGAATGGGAAGAAAACACCATCTGCTACACCGCCAGAAATTATCTCATAAACCTTAGGCGCTGGTGCACCTACGCCAGCAACTCCTAATGCTGTTCCGATGGCATTGGCAACGCCACCACCAATACGCATTTTAACACCTTCCAACTCTTTGTAGGAAGTAACTTTATTCACAGTATTAGCCATACCGGGTCCGTGAGTGTAATTTGCTAATATTTCAACACCTTTTGCTTCACCTGCAGACGCAAAAAATTTCTCATGCGTTTTTTGGAAAGCAACAGATTTTTGGCGAGCGTTTCCAGGTATGCCTGGCAATTCAGCAATCATAGTATTTACAAATTTTCCAGGTGTGTAGCCATATACGATCCAAGACATGTCAGCGACACCATCACGAACTGTATCGTACATTGCTGGTGGTGGCGCCATGCCATATTCCACTTTCATACTTAAAGAACCACCTGTGCAACTTTGTAGTTGACTACTCATCCATGGAAATACGTTCTCGTTCATAGTGTGAAATGGAGCGGCCCAAGAGGCTACCGTTAAAACTTTTTCAGCTGACGCCGAAGTTGCTCCAAACCCGATACTTGTTGCAATAGCTCCAAGGCTCATTATTAATTTACTGTACTTCATATTCATCCCCTCTACTGATGTTTACGATGTGAAAATCCACTCGCTTTTTTGTTACTGTCTGACAGACTGCACAATTAATGATGAATCGCTAGACTAAAATTTAAAAATTTGAATTAAAACTTAAACTTAACCTCAAACAGCTCATAAATTAATTAAATATTGGCACAATTTTTTGGTGTTTTTTGTAAAACTTTTTAAACTTCTCGTTTGAGGCGATGCTTTAGCACAAGAATTCTGTCGCTAATTATTTGTCTAACATGACCGTCTCGCGGCATATCAGCCAGTTTAGTTAACAAAATATCTTGCGGCAATGCTCTGCGCTTCCAGGTTAGTTGCCTTAAAATTGTCTCAGCTGGTTCCGGCAAAACATCTGGAATTGGAAACTCATTCAAAGTGGCCCAAACCCCAGTCCATAAACGGCCAACCGTCCACGGGTTATAGCCCCCGCCGCCTAAGACCAACAGGCGCGGAGCCATGGTCTTTAACGCCGATACAGTTTGCCAGTGTGCATTATTTGATAGCGCCAGTCCAGACAGTGGGTCTTCCAAAACAGCGTCAGCACCGCATTGTAATACAATTGCCTGTGGCTGGTGATTTAGTACGGCAGGCAGAATTATTTCCTCAAGAACTGCGCGAAATTCGCTATCATTGGTGTCTTTTGGCAGGGGTATATTTAATGCGACTCCCTCTGCATGATCCTCTATTGCTCCACTAAACGGCCAACGTCGTTCCTCATGTGTTGAGACAAGTAGCATACCAGAAGCTCCTGTAAGAGCTGCTTCAACGCCGTCGCAGTGATGCGCATCGATATCTACATAGGCAATTCGCTCAAGGCCCTGACGAAACAGCGCTTTTATAGCCAATACTGGATCATTCAAGTAGCAAAACCCATTTGCCCGATCAGGCATACCATGGTGAGTTCCACCCCCAGGGTTATATACAATCCCACCTTCTTTTAATAAATCTGTCGCTAACAGACTGCCTCCCACTGCGGTGGCTGGTCGTCGAAACATTTCAGGAAAGACAGGGTTTGAAATCGTGCCGATATTATATAACTCTCGCTCCTTATCTGAAACTTGTCCTGACGCCTCAGCAGCCTGAAGCGCTGCAAGATACTGCGGCGTATGGAATACTTCTAATGCCGCCAGTTTAGCGCGTGGACTGCGACGATACTGTGCCTCAGGCAACCAACCAAGTGCATTACATAAGTCGATTACGGTGGGAACCCTTGGAATGGACAGTGGATGATTGGCGCCATAACTTGATCCTCGGTAGATCTCAGATCCAATGAATAGTGGTTTAGAAATTTGTTCCAATTCATGCCTGACAATAATAAGTATAAATGGAGCAAAGGGTAGGGATGGCACGCCTCATATCTTTTACTGGGAAGTCTCCAAATTTAATCATTTTGTGTAGTAAAATAATTTCAAGGTGAAAGTCTGTGTCAAAAATCTGTATGGGTCCGTCTGAAAACATATTTGTGAATTCTCCTCAGCTCTTACTGCCCTTCATATCCGAACTCGTTGATCCATGGCGTAACCTGTTCAAGATACTTGCCTAAGTATTTTTCGTACTTCAGCCATCTATATTTTGCACTTTTATAGATTGGCTGAACAACTTGAGAATAACTAGGTGTGTTGATTTTTCCTCTTTTAATTGCTGTATCTTGGTAGTCTTTCATTTGAGGTTCCCAGTCTAAATCTAAGAACTGTAGAAGTGCTGTGGTTTCTTCCGCCAGGTTTTCTAATAAATCTTCGTATCTTATAAGGTGAACGTTCAATTTATAGTCAGTCCAGGCTTTTTTAAATGTTTCCATACCAAGGCAATATAGATCTACTGTTTGATCCAAATCAGTCATCACCGCCATTGCAGGATTAAGTGCAAAGTTTTGCATCCAGCAGCTTAAAATTGTGTCCATTGGATGCCGTAACGCCAATATAAATTTGGCCTTAGGGTAAAGGTGATTAATCAATGGAGCCTTAACTAGGTTCAGTGGCAGTTTATCAATACAAACTGAATTGGAATTCACTTTGCTAAGATGTTTGTTTAATTCCGCACGATAAGCTTTTCTTGCTCCAGAAAGAAGTGCAGGTGGCAATAATTGATTTACAATATCTGTATGGTTATTTTTATATATGAATGTCTGTGCGACCTTTGTAGTGGGCTTTTCTTCGACTACCTCAATGCAAGAGTGTGATCTTAATATTGTATCCAGCAAAGTTGTACCTGATCTTGGAAAGCCGACAAGAAACGCAGGATCAGAATTTGGCTCGGGAGTTTTGTAATCTGGAAATATGGGAGCTGGCCTGGAGTTAAGTTTTGCCAACTGGCTTCTTATTTCTTGAAGATAATTTTTAGGATTACATTGCTCAAACTCACTTGACTTTTTAGCCAGAGAATTCATCTCCTCGAAGCTTTTGTATGCTTTATCAAAATCTTTTAGTGCTTCAAAGCACTTTGCTTCTAAGTTTAGGCATTCTTTTTTAAGGTTGTCAGTAATTAAATCAAAATTTATGGCGTTGATAATATCTGTAGTTTTTTCATATTCTTTATTGCGCCATAGTAACTTTGCTCGTTGAAATTGAAGTTCAGGTGGCAATATTTTGCAGGCATTAAAAGCCTTTTTCAGCCAAAGGTCCAGTTGCTCAAGCTTATTCCAGCCTTCTAATGCTCTTGCTCCATTTGACCAAGCTGCAGAATAATCAGGCTTTATATCTAATGTCTTTTTGTATGCGCCTATTGCCTCTTCTAGCTTGCCTTGTGCTTCGAGAGTTGACGCCATGTTGAAATAGGCGTCTGCGTAGTCAGGCTTGATGGATATAGCTTTATTATAGGATATTACGGCCTCTTCTAGCTTGCCTTGTTTTTCAAGAGTTGTGGCCATGTTATAGTGGGCATCAGCGTAATCAGGTTTGATCGCTATTGCCTTTTTGTAAGCTTTTAAAGCCTCTTCTAGTTTGCCCTGTTTCTCAAGAGTTACGGCCATATTGTTGTAAGCGTCTACATAATTAGGATTTAGTGATATTACCTTATTGAAATTTTTAACGGCCTCTTCTAAGTTTCCTTTTTCCCTTAAAGCAAAGCCTAAGTTGTAGTAGGCATCCACATAATTGGGCTCGATGGTTATCGCCTTTTTGTATGAAGTTATTGCGTCAGTATGTTGTCCCAATCCTGCATGAGCAGCGCCAGATATATTAAAAAGAGTGACTGATTTAGGAAACTGTTTAAGTAAATGAAAAGTGGTGTCTAAAACTTGTTGGAACTGTCCCTGGCTGTAGAGTTGAACTAAAAGGTTTAGTTGATCTTGCGGTACACCTTGCACGATGGTTTGTTTGCTATTTGATCTTCCTGATAAGGCTTTAAGCCCATCTCTGGCTTTTTTGTTCTTTGGAAATTTAGCCAGAATGTCCAGATATATCGCCATAGCGTCATTGGAAGAGCCCTCTTTTAATTTTTTCTTGGCAAGCCTCTGTGCTTGCTCAAGTGCAAGAGAGCTCAGAATGTTGGAGTGACCCTCTGTTGCATCATTGTTCATAAGGAATTCCGTACAAATTTTTCTGGTTATTAGCTACCATAATAACTCCAATAATCAAATTCTTGAAGGATCTGTTTATAGGTTTTTGGCAAGGACTAAATTTGGCCATTATAATTTGTCAGATCTACAAAACTATTCATAATTAATTTCTAATTATATTGAGTTAATTGGAGTTTTAATAGTTTCCACGCGTGTAATTATTGGGATAGGTGAGCGATATCCATTTTTGGATTTTTGGATGTTTATCCACTGCTAGGCATAGTTTTCTTATTTTAGGAAAACCGCTCAGTAGGTCAGTGGGCATGCCGTCCAAAATTCCAGAGCTCAGCCAACCGAGTAATCGCCAGATGGCTACATCAGCGATACTAATGTTAGATGTAACCAGCCATTCTGAATCACTGGATATATTTTTTTCAAGCATAGATAATTTTCGTTTTAATGGTCCCGTGGCTAAATCTCTGCGGGCTTTTCTTTTCTTTTCTTCGTCTGTTTTGTTGGGTGTATTATCGATCATAACAGTTAAATCAGTTGCAAAATCTATAAAGTCATCAATTTTTGCGGCGTTAACGTCATCATGTGTCGGATAAAGCCCGCTCAGTTTTCCGCAAAACCTTGCAATAGCTCCGGTTTGTGCAATGGAAACGTCATCGACCACCAGACAGGGAATCTGGTGAAAGGGTAGCACAGTCCCGTCACTTAGTGTTCCAGTTTCTTTAGCTGTAGAAAAATCTTCTCGTTTTATTCTCACGTCATCAAATTTTATGTCACCCATAAACAGAGCTATTCTTCCGACCTCTGCCCTCCAAAAGGGCGTATCGACGTAAATAAATTTTAGTTTCATAAAGTCCGCCCAATTTTCTATTAATTTCGCTAATGGTTATGTTATTTTTAAACTAAATTCCAGTGGATAGAATTTATAACTTTTAACCAGAAAGAGTTTATACAAGTGCAACAACTGCTTGGCTAACGATCAATTTGGCCGGGTGAATTTTATCAATCTACCAGATGGACCATCCTCCAATACCCAAATAGCACCGTTAGGTCCGAGCTCTACTTCCCGTATTCTTTGGTTCCAACTAAAGCGTTCCTCTTCGAAAGGTTTGCCTGCCTGAAAGTTAATTCGGACCAAGGCTCTACTTTTCAATCCCCCAATGAATGCATGATCTGCCCATTGAGGAAATTCATTACCTTTATAAAACATTAAACCTGACGGAGCCACTGTAGGCACCCAAGCCAGCTGTGGCGCTGTGAACTCGGGTTTCTCACTATGAGCAGGGATGTTCTTTCCACTATAATGATTGCCCTCTGATACTAGAGGCCATCCATAATTATTTCCTGACTTTATCAAATTCAACTCGTCGCCATGGCGGGGACCCATTTCATGCGCCCAAAGGTCTCCAGTGTTGGAAAATGCTATTCCCAGTGAATTTCGATGGCCAAGCGTCCAAAAAGTCTTTGCAAGTGCGCCACTATTTTGGAATGGGTTATCTGCCGGAATACTACCATCGTCATTCAGACGAATTATTTTGCCTAGCGCACTGTTCATACTTTGCGCAGGACTTTGCTTCTGGCGGTCACCAGAAGTTATGAAAATTTTTCCTGCATGCTCTGAATTTTCTAATCCAAATGTTATTCTATGCGAGAAATGCCCCTTGCCAGATTCTGCGGGGGACTGATCCCAAATAGTCTCTATGTTTCTAAGAATGGGCTTATCTAAAAGGTCTAAATTGGCACGCATGATAGTTGCAAACCGTGTTTTCCCGTTATCTTTTGATGTAATAAAGGAAATATAAACTAATTTGTTTGTGTCATAATTCGGATGTTTGACGATATCCCCTAATCCTCCTTGGCCACCTTCGAAAACTGATGGGACCCCTGA
>JAFMEA010000129.1 GCA_017856985.1 Planktomarina sp. | reverse complement strand
TTTCTAGCACGGCGTATTGAACCTCTTTTACGATACAATCTGTACCATTGATTGGAACCATGTCTTGAGGGCACGTCGACATCACTACAACGCAGTCCATCATCGCGCGCAGGATCACGTAATCTCCCGGTTGAGATAACGGCGTGCCCCATTCTGTTGCTCCGGCATCCGTGACTGGTATATTCATCCAGAGGTTCAGGGGACTGGGGCATTCGTCTGTGCGTAGCCCAATTTGTGTCAATGCTGCATGCAGGTTGTCTGTGCAGTTATCGTGATAGCTGTTGCAGCCCAGAAGCGCGTAGCGGTGTACGTCACAAGCTGCAATCAATGTATCATGGCGCCCGGGTGAGGTGTCCACTTCAAGTTGCAAAATTGGCCTTCTGCGGTTGGATTGAAGCAGATCACCTTCTGCAGGAAACAGGGATTGGGTGACTGCCCGATGATGTTCCATCGACATGAACTCTTTCATATCATCAGCGTTGAAGCACCATGTGTCCACCACTTGGGTGCCATGCGTATTAACGATCTTTAACGCCTGACCACACGACAGTTTAACGGCCCGTCCGCGACGGGGTGGTACGGTATTAAGTGTGATGTCAGCTGTCATTTGGATTTTCCTTCCTATGTGCTTTAAAGGCTTTTAGTCCTGAACTGGAACTCAGCGTTACCTCTCCAACCACCTTCGATAATCAGAATATAATTTTTGCCTCGCAGCCACTTCAAGCCTAAAGCCGGTAGACCGCTTTGTACGGATTAATAATAACGTTCCATAATAAATCAAAAGCATTGGCAAAAGCTGAAACGTTATGACGATTCCGATCGGAAGAATGCGGGTGTCCTCTGGAGTAAGTAAGCTGGACACCTGAAGGAACAGAAAAATCGCTAAAATGCAGCCTGAAACAAATAGTATCGACCAGATCATTTGAGTGATTTTTATAATATCCTTTATCTGCCCTTTTATTAATCCATCTATCCTTTTGATTGCGAAAAATACAAAAATAACGGGAATGATTGCATTTGCTACTGAGCCATTAATTGCGAGCACCACAACACCTGAGAGACAGATCAAGCAGTTAAAAAAAATATAAATGCAAGTTTTTTGGATCAGCTGGGAACCCTCATGGTCCACAATTACTGAACCAAACTTTGCAAGAATTGGTGGCTCGTCATTGTCTGGGTTACTCATTGGAGTTACTTTTACTCTGGTAGGGAAACTCCACTAAATGGTTTATCTTACCATCTTGAAGCCTTGCTCTAATGTAGACGAAACCAGCCAAATTGTGAGACCCTTTGTGTTCACGAAACCGTGTTAAGTTTAAACTGCCCCTGCCGTACTTAATCAAGCAATATTAATGACGTTCACGGCATCATTAGCTTTGCAGTAAGGCGCAATATCACAGAGGTGGCAAATAACAGAACGACTGGTGCTCCAAATAAATACGCCATTGCTAGAACCCTAAACTTACGGTCGAACTTAGTCCGCCTCCATGTTTTTATTACGCATACAGGCCAACTTATCAAAGCAACTAAGAGTGTAAGGAAGAGACATAGTAAGAGCTGAGCATGAATAACTCCCTCCATTCTGAATTTCATTACAATGATAGTTAAAACCAAGAGTAGAAGGTACAATCCGCCAAGCAAAAGTACATTATACCTGATTGTAAAACGCCAAAACGTCTGTTTGTCATTTTGTTCCATAGTCTCCCTCACTTAAATCAAGTTAAGCAAAAGTTTGGTGTGAAGGGAAGTATGACACTAATGGATTGGTCCACAGCTTTATCTGTTTTAACCTACGAGGCTTCGAACTATGCGTGTTTTAAGACTAGGGGTTCACTCCCATTAGTGTTCATACATTTGTTGATTCAATTGGAGCGAGCTTGGTGAGACGTGTAAACACAGAAGAAATTTTTGAAGATTTTGATCCAGACGAGGTTGTTGTATCTATAAAGTCAAAGCTGCGTGATGAGTCAGAGAAAAATGACATTACAATGATGTTAATTGGAGCAATTTCTGAAATCTCTGGCGATCTCAGTAACCTGAACAAATCCAACCGAACTAAGTATCATTAATATTCTAATTTTTCGTAATAAAATTTATTCGTAAGACTCACAGATCTTAAAACTTCTAACTACTCCACCTTCTAAGGCATCTAAAGCAACTTTATATTCTGGACTGGCATAGAACTCTTCAGCTTTTTCCACACTTGAAAATTCAACGATAATCGTTCTTTCATTTTTTGCGTTTTCTTTAAGGGAAACGGGATACCCCCGACTTAAAAATTTAGCACCCCATTTAGCGAGTAGTTTGGGCGTTATTGCCATATAGGCCTTCAGTTTTTCATCGTCATTTATGTCTTCATAAACAATTACGGCATATGCTTTTTTCATGTTTTATCCTTTGGCTTTGAATGTTGCTTATCTAAGGCTAGCGCTTACCATGCCATTTCAGTGACTGCCTGTTCAAAACTACTAAATCAGTGTCGCCTGTCATTACTACCCACATTTGGCTCTCATCAAAACTGCCGTAGGGGTTCCACCGCTTCTCGCGTTCGTCCATACTACCTCACCTTGACCTGCATTATCGAGATAAAAGAGGTAGGTATCGATTTAAGTATTGGCTATCGCTAAGATCATCCAAGTGTTGTTTGTTGGATTATATTTGCTAAAAACTTTATTCAGGAATGAATATTAATCAGCAACTCCAGGCCTGATTTGATTTAGCGAAATGGCGAGTATTTGTGAACAGGTTGCGTCGGTAGTACGAATTGACTAGCCAACGTCCTATGCGGAACGTTCCGTTGCGATATGGCAGATAGACTGCTCTGGCTAACGTCTAAAATGAAAGGACCCACCTTGCGCGTTCCACCTCCCGCCCTTACGTTGTTATGCCTTTTTGGATTAGTATTAAGTCGTTGGATACTGTCGGGTCTCACATTTAAATTCTCTGGACAAATTTTTGTTTCTATCATTTTAGTTGTTACCGGAATTGCCATTGGGCTGATTGCAATCCGTCGATTTTATCAGGTTGATACAACAGTTTTGCCCGATGAGATGGATAGCTCCAGTGCCCTAGTTACTGGTGGAATATTCAAAATTAGCCGTAATCCTATGTATCTTGGTATGGCAACAGTTATTGCAGGCGTTGGGCTAGGCCTTGGTACGTGGGTCATGCTACCAATTTTAGGACTGTTTGTCTTTTGGATCAGTGAAAATCAGATCAAAGCGGAGGAGCATGCTTTGGTTAAAATTTTTGGCAGCGAGTTTGAGGATTACAAAAGTAAAGTCCGACGTTGGATTTGAGAGTTGGTTTAAGCCTCTCGCTACGTGTCAAAACGTCTGTCTAGCTAAAGGTTTCTGCGTAAGAGAAGTCCAAAAACTAAGGTCTGTTTTATCTGCGTAGCAGGCCTAAGCCACTGGCAAAATGAATGTCTAGTTTTGGGTGCTAGCCACAAAGTCACCTGATGTGACGCACAAACCAGGCCCAATTTTGGGACCGCTTTTTAAAATACCAAGTTTCTTAAGTAACTGAATATATTTAAGATAATAAATCAAATTTTGCTGTGTGGGGACACCACAATCCAACAATAGGAGTTACTTAGCACAATCCATCTAAATCAACGGCCCAGGACCATGGACTGTTCAGTGTAAACTTACTGGATAAAATTACTAATGCGTGTAATTCTAAAAGGACGACGATACTTTTCGTTTTTCAAAAGATTAGGGTGATTGATGATTGGTAAAGAAAACGATACTAAACAGGAAGGCCGCCTAATTAAACCATTATTAGTGAGCCGCCTATCACATTTTTTTTACCAAAACTCTGGTATTCTTATCGCTGTTTTTTTTACCATAGTATTTATTGGGTACCTCTTTTTTATAATGATGGGCA
>JAFMEA010000128.1 GCA_017856985.1 Planktomarina sp. | reverse complement strand
CTCTATTAATCATTGTCACATTAAGTTTTGCGTGCATTGACATATTTTGATCCTTCCAATTTTTTTTAAATGTACTTATCGCTAAAAACCTTACTCAATGTGTGAGGTTTGAAACTTTATTTAAAGTTTAAATGTTACATTGAAAATAACTTTATACAATATATTCACTTTACGTCACGACAGCTAACCACGTAAAATATCTGGTATCGAGAAAAGTTTAATAAATACAAACTGCTAAAAAAACTTAATAAGTATCTTCTATTTTGGAAGAAACCGCGAGAGTAGCTTCTAATAACTTTGTAATCTTGGGAGACATTGGACTTGTTAATGGGCCCCATGTTCCGAGCAGCTTTCCGTCAACACCAATCAAAACTTTGCTGAAATTCCACACCGGCACAAAGCCACCCTCAGACTTAACGGCGTTATAAAAAGGATGCGCCTCACTACCTCGAATTGAAAGCCGTGAAGTCATGGGCATATCTAATTCATAATTTAACTCACAGAAATCTTTTACCTCAGCATCAGTACTAAGTTCCTGGTTAAAGTCGTCTGAAGGGATAGCAAGTAAGATAAAACCTTTGTCTCGGTACTTATTAAAGAGTTTTTGCATGTCTGCGTATTGACCAGTAAATCCACACCTAGATGCTGTATTTACCACCAAATATGGTCTGCCTCGCCACTCTTGCGTGTCAAGATAGCCTCCATCAATAGAAGGAAATTCAAAATAAGGAATGTCCGCAACTACTACGTTGGTTAACAAGTTCAAACCCATGCTAAGTCCCACTGTTACGGCGAACTGCCTAGCACGCCTTAAAATAATTTTTCTATTCATGTTATCAATACGCAGCCAAGTAAGAATTAGATCAATTTCAATGTGCCAAATGGCTAAAGTTATTTACGAGTAACGCTTTTAGTAACATACGTCAGGATTTAGGTTTGACGCTAAATTGTATTAAGCCAAACGGTTTGATTTGGGGCTGGAGTCTGTTTGTTGGGCTAAATGTTCTACTAACCGAAGTGACATCGCCAGCTTTGCCTCTCTAGCGTTAGGTTCATCCCAAAGATTATGCGTTTCATTGGGATCTTTCTGCAAGTTATATAACTCACCCCAATCCTCACCTGCGTAGACTGACAACCGCCAAGTTTTTGAGCGAAGCGTACGAACCCGAGGAACTGTCGTCATGCCCATACGCGGTCCTTGGTTATTAAATTCGATTAATACCTCATCACGATGAGGTTTATTACCCGACAGGCTTTCTAAAAAGCTCCGCCCCTGCATGCCATTATATGGTGCAAGCCCCGCCCGATCTAAAATGCTGGCAGATAAATCAATAGTTGAACCCATTGTATCTGTACGTACTGCAGTCCGGGAAGAAGGATCCGACCAAATCATTGGAACGCGAGTGATTGATCCCAATTTTAGGGGGCCCTTTAACATCATATTGAAGTCTCCAAGATAATCACCATGGTCAGATGTGAAAACGATGACTGTATTTTCGTATTGTCCGCTATCTTTCAAAGACTGAAGTAGTCGTCCAACCTGATCGTCTATCATCGTGATCATGCCCGCCGTTAGAGCCTTAGCTTCCTTGACATGCTCGTCACTGGCCCGAAACGCAAATGTAGGAATACTGCCCGCCTCACCTGCCTCCCATAAACGTGTGACGTCTTCCATTGGAGGCGTTGGGTTTTTATGGGCGGCATAAGGCAGGTCTACCGAAAATTCATCAGGCGAGTACATATCCCAGTATTTACCTGGAGGGTTGAACGGATGGTGAGGGTCAGGGAAAGAAACAAAGGCAAAAAAAGGTTCGTCGTGAGAGGCACTCTCGTTTATGTAATTAACAGCCCGATCGCCTATCCAAGTGGTCGGATAGGCTTCCTCTGGGACTGCTGTTCTAAAAGCTTGGGGGCAAGAGTAATTATGTGGTAATTCATTTTTACGGTCATGCAGATCTTTCCAGTTTGGGTATGTTTTCCGAAACCACTGTCCATAGTGGCCTCCACAGTCATACCCGTGGCCCGTCACCATATCTACGTGTTGAAAGCCATAATACGGTGTTTCAAATTCTGTTTCTTCAGCGTCTTTAAAGCTTGAGGGTTCTTCGGACAAATAGGGTTTACCTTCTGATTTCCATGCCTCCGGAATAAGTCGCTCAATAGTGTCTTTTTCTTGTCCAACCGGTTCCTTGCCTGTGAATGGTTGCAAATGGCTTTTGCCAATACTGGCGGTGCGGTATCCACCAGCGCCCAATACATCAACAAAAGTGTTGGCCCGTCGTGAAAGCGCACATCCATTATAGCGCAGGCCATTTACACTTGGCATCCGTCCAGTCATTAATGATGCCCGGTTAGGCATACAAACAGGCAGAGCGACATGAAAATCTTCAAACGCCGTGCCCTGCAATGCAATAGAGTCAATATTTGGCGTACGCACAACTGGGTGTCCCATACAACCGAGCCAATCTGCCCGCTGCTGGTCCGTTATTATGAATAAAAAGTTAGGTTTCTTTGTGCGGTCATTGTTCTTATTCGTTGCCATTTCTACACCTCCATTACTTACATAATAGTTAACAAACCTTACTTAGGTTAAACATTTTTTAATTTTGATCAAAAATCAAAGACTAATCTGACCACGTGACGGACACCCATTCGATTTAAGTTAAATTTATAACAACATTCAAACTATTAAACAAAAGTTTACTTCTTAACATGTGCTACTAAACTCGTCAAAATAGGTAGACCATATCGCCGTATGCACTTATAATATTGAGGAACCTAATGGCCCTTATTAAACCAAATTTTACACCAGCTTTCAACATTACGCGCATCAGTCATATCGTTCTGACCAGTGTTGACCTCGACGCGTCTCAACATTTTTATGAAACGGGGCTCGGGTTGGAAGTTACGTTCAGAGATTCTGACAGCCTCTACCTTCGAGCAATTGAAGAAACGTCACATCACTCATTGGTATTCCACAGGACATCTTCTACCAGCACGTCAGCATGTCAAAGTGTTGGCTACAGAGTCCAAACTGATGAGGACTTGCAGACAGCCTACGATTATTTTTCTGAGAGAGGTGATACCGTTAGCTTTGAAGATAGACCCTTTCAAGGGCGTACCCTCAAGATTACTGATGGGGTTGGCGTGCCACTTGAATTCTGTTCAGAGATGGAACAGTCCACCTGCCGAATGCAGAATTTTCATCATCATGCTGGGGGAAAATTAGCATTTTTTGATCATATACAGATCGCAACCCCTAACGTGGCTGGGGCCTATGAATGGTATTCAGATTTGGGCTTCAGACTTTCTGAGTATACAGCAGCAGATGGGACTGATGAAATGTGGGGTATCTGGTTAAAACGGAAAAATAACACTCAAGATGTTGTTTTTTCTAATGGAGCTGGACCACAATTGCACCATTTCGCATTTCATACTGCTGAAATAGCAAACGTTATCCATGCTGCAGATGTAATGGCCTCTCTAGGTCTGGCTGGCTCAATGGACAGAGCTCCCGGACGGCATGGTATAGGAAATGCTTTTTTTATCTATTTTCGTGACCCAGATGGCCACCGAATAGAGATTTTTACCAGCCATTATAATTATATAGATGTAAATCATGCTCCTAAAAGATGGGATCTCTCGGATACAAGGAGATCACAGTTGTGGGGCTTTCCTGCACCTAAAAAATGGTTTTACGAGGCAACCCCATTCGAGGCTGTGACAATTGACCCACCAACGATGGAAGCATCTCCTGTAACGTTAGAAGATTATTTGGCAGAGGTTTAACAGAGATGAAATTTGGAACTATTTACCAGAAGGGCAAGTATACCCCAATTGTTCAGGCTTCCGACGGCCGGGCTCGTCTACTCAAAGATGTTTGTGCAATGGGAAATCACCCAGATT
>JAFMEA010000127.1 GCA_017856985.1 Planktomarina sp. | reverse complement strand
ATTGATATGAACAATGCTTTCTCGATAACATCTATTGGGGGTGAAAACAGCTTCAATGTTGTGGTTGATGGTGTGAGTGCTTTTATTAAAGTTCCTGAGGGAAATTATACGGGAACCACGCTGGCTATTGCGCTAGAAAATAGAATTAATCAGATGCAGCACCCTGTCACAGGAATACCGATTGGTGGGGTAGATGTTGTTTACGACACCACAAATAATAATCTCTCATTCACCACTGGTTCGACAGGCGATAGCTCAACTATCAAGGTTGATGGAGCCCAGCGTTTTGGTCTCAAAGATATTCCTTTGGGGATTGGAGAGACCGCGTTAGTTCGGACACCTGTACAGGCAACTGATGAATTGGGTCGCCCACTTTATGTTTCTCCGACTGGAGAAATTACAAGTAAATTCGATGATTTCGCTGATAACATTGTGGAAGATTTTTATCCTCTTTATCTCGATGATGGTGAGCTGACCTTTAATAAGGCTGGCGAGTTAACAAGTCCAATTACCAAAATAAGCTATGATGGCTTGCCAAATGCGGCGCTAACCGTCGATTTTTCTAAGGCCACTCAATACGCACAACCCTTTTCGGCCACAGATGTATCTCAAGATGGCTTCGCTTCGGGTCGTTTAACAAACTTAGAAATTGATAATTATGGAAATGTAAAAGCTGGTTATTCGAATGGGTCTAATGTTACTTTAGGTAAGATTATCATTGCTAATTTCAGCAATAATAGCGGCTTGAAGCAGATTGGTAACTCCACATTCACTTCGACAGCGGCTAGCGGTGAGCCTGAGCTCGGCGAAGCCGCTGAAGACGGCTTTGGTAATATATTGTCTGGTTCTCTGGAGCGTTCGAACGTCGATATTACAGAAGAATTAGTGAACTTGATAACGGCACAACGAAATTATCAAGCTGCTGCAAAGGCGATGGAAACTACGACAAGCATGACGCAGACCATTATTAACATTAGACTATAATTAAAGGCTATGCGCTATGGATAGAATGGTTCAAACGGCATTAAGTTCAATAACGGGTCTAAAAGATCTTAAATTTGATTTGGCCAATAACTTGGCAAATGCTAATGTTCCCGGCTTTCGGAGAGATTTGCCCAACGAAGGCAGCGCTGGGTTTTTGTCATCATTGAACCAGGCAACAGCGCGAATATTCCCACTGGAAACTGGAGAACGATTTTTTTCTAGCGAGACAGGGCAACTTGAGAATACTGGTGTAGAAACAGATGTTGCCTTGCTGAATGGTGCGTATTTATTTATTCAACCACCAGACGGCGATCTTGCTCTGTCACGACGTGGTGACTTTGGTGTGGATACCGAAAACCGTCTTGTTGATGGTGTTGGTAACCTTGTATTGTCTGATGGTCTCCAACCCATAGTTTTACCACCGTTTTCTGCTATGAAATTCAGCGATAATGGCGAGGTATTAGTGCGTCAGCCAGGTGCCTTGCCAGGAGATTTTACCAGTGTCGGCTTTTTGGGATCTGTATCACCACCGGCTGAAGGTCTGACGAAGAGTTTAGATGGACAAATTCGTAACTTTGATGGTTCCATTCCCGATGCCGATCAGTCTGGGCTATTTGCTCAGGGTGTATTGGAGGGTTCTAATGTTAATGCGATTGAAGAAATGGTATTTAATATGGATATGCAACGGCAATTTGAGATTAACGTAAAATTGATAAAGCAAGCTGAAGAGCTAGATAAATCAGGTACCAAGCTCATGAGTTTGCCAACATAATTATTTGGCACGATCCTTGCTCTTTCAATATGTAAGTCAGTTGAAAGGTCGAATTAATGTCAACAGCCGCAATGCACGTAGCAAAAACTGGGCTCAATGCCCAACAATTTAAAATGCAGGTTATTGCCAACAACTTGGCCAACGTGAACACCACTGGCTTTAAGCGTGATAGAGCAAATTTTGAAACTCTTTTTTATCAGGTGGTAAAAGAAGCTGGAGCCCAGACTGCTGACGATACGTCATTAACGTCACCACTAGCAGTGGGGACTGGTGTGAAGGTCGTTAGTACTCAAAAACTTTTCACCCAGGGCGGTTTGGTGAGTACAGATAATTCCCTTGACCTCGCAATTGATGGCGCAGGTTTTTTTCAAGCATTATTGCCCGACGGAAGGGTTGGTTACACTCGAGCAGGTGCGTTTTCGCGTAACGCAGATGGCTTAATGACCACTGCTAGTGGCTATGTAGTACAGCCGCAGGTTCAAATTCCAGAGGATGCAACAAATATTAACATTGCAGCAAATGGAGCCGTTAGTGTTACTGTTCCAGGAAACGATTTTGCACAGGAAGTGGGTCAAATTTCACTTGTGAATTTTGGAAATCCGCGTGGCTTGCTCCCAATCGGACAAAACTTCTTGGTTGAATCCACAGAGAGCGGTCAACCGCAAGCGGGTGCACCGTTAGATGGTGGATTTGGTTCTGTTCTCCAGGGATTTGTAGAAGGCTCAAATGTGAATGTGGTGCAACAATTAGTGGATATGATTGAAACACAACGTGCCTACGAAGTGAGTTCTAAATCTATAACTGCTGTAGATGAAATGATGCGTTATATTTCAAATAATCTGTAGGTGAAAAAATGAAAAAAATAGCTACAGTATTTTTAGTCATGCTTGCCGGATGTGCTCAATATAATGCAGATCGCGCGAGTATTGATTTTGAACCTATGTATCCACAAGAAATGCCGCTCGTTGAGACGAATAACCGTTCTGGAACAATCTTTAATGCGGCTCAGGGCAACTTATTTTCGATGGAGACTAAGGCTCAGCAGGTTGGCGATATAATAACGGTCTCTTTTGCGGAAAGCTTTCAGGCTACGAAGTCGCAAAACGCTGCGACTTCTAGATCGCTAGATAGCTCGGTAAATCTGCCCGGAGTTACTAACCTTATATTGCCAGACAGAACAAATGCGGCAGATCTTTCGACAAAGCTGGCTGCTGGTAGTGAGAACTCCTTTTCAGGAAGTGGCTCTTCTGCACAATCAAATTCTTTGACGGGCCAGGTTTCAGTACATGTTGTTCGCGTGTTTCAGAATGGGAACCTTGAAATTTTAGGTCAAAAAAAGCTTACGTTGAATAATGGTGATGAATACATCCGTGTGCATGGTATTGTAAGGCCACAAGATATTGATGCAGAAAACGTCGTTTCCTCTGATCGTATTGCCAATGCAAACATTCAGTACATCGGTGCTGGAGATATTGCAGAGTCAAGTAAAAAGGGTTGGTACAGCAAGCTTCTTGATAATGTGAACCCCTTATAAGAGATTAGAAAATGCAATTATTCCTCAGATCCCTTTTAACGTTGTGCATATTGCCATGGTTAGTCGCTGTAGCAAATGCGGACAGGATCAAAGATATCACTTCCCTAGCTGGAATTCGTTCAAATCAACTTGTTGGTTATGGAATTGTAGTTGGTCTCGCTGGGTCGGGAGATGGAAATACTGGGATTACACTGCAATCTATGCAGTCACTGGTGGCGCGCTTTGGTATTACAAGTGAAGTCGATGGGTTTAATGGTGATAACGCGGCTGCAGTCATGCTGACTGCAGAATTACCGCCCTTCTCAAAGCCGGGACAAACTATTGACGTCACAGTTTCTACCATTGGTGGATCTGAATCGTTGAAAGGTGGCACACTTTTAATGTCGCCACTACTAGGTTCTGATGGTGAAACCTACGCGATAGCTCAGGGAAATGTCATAGTTGGTGGATTGGGTGTTGAAGGAGCAGATAATTCTTCTTTAACAGTGAATATTCCTACAGTTGGAAGAATCCCAAGAGGTGCAAGCGTTGAGAGGATCGTGCAAACTGCTTTCTTGGATACTGATTTTGTGATTTTAAATTTACATCAAGGCGATTTTTCAACGGCGTTTAATATTTCAAAAGCCATTAATGAAAAGTTTGGTGAG
>JAFMEA010000126.1 GCA_017856985.1 Planktomarina sp. | reverse complement strand
GTGGTTTCGCTGATGCTTCCTTCATTATTGCATTCTGAAAGCTTTGGACGACACGTTTCAATTGAAAATATTGTGGTAAACTCTTCGACCACGATACCTGCTGGCTCAACAGTAAATTTTTTGGGCACCATTGATGTCTCACAGTCAGTTTCCCCAAGCGGTAGGCTTGCAACATTCACTTTCGAAGATCGCATTTTTAATGCTGATGCAGCACTTTTCTATCAACCGACAACGAACTCGGCCTTCACGACATACCCTGCACGTGGCTCGGATTTGGGAAATAACGCCTCCATATGCACAACCATGACTACACAAAATAATGGCAATAGCCTGACCTTCGCCAATGAAAATTATCAAATGTATTTTGAAGTCAAAGCAAATAATAACATCGTTGACGGCTATACAGTTACAAAGCCAGAAGACATTTTTTCCTGGCAAGACAGTCAGAGTGAATTTTGCATCAATGGTTTAGATCACTCCACATCGTACCAAATCACATTGCTGCCAGGTCTCGAAGCTAAGCGACAGTCATACTCGGTTACTTTGGATCAGCCTATTTCCTTTCAAGTGAAAACGCCAAGCATGAGCCCCAAACTAACCGTTGATGGTTCTAAAACCATTCTTACCAATGCCGAGAATGCCGTTATCCCTTTAGAGTACGTTAATGTTAATGAAATCGAAATATCGTTGCACAGAGTAGATCTGGCTTCACTGACTTCGTACAGTGCCATTTTTAATGTTTTAGATAGTTACGATGTTGACAGGCTCAGCAATTACTGGGGAGACGTTCTCACTAAAAAGACTATAAAACTTGATAGTCCACTCAACAAAAAACAAAGCATCAATCTAAATTTCTCTGATCTGATCAGCGCCAATGAGAGAGGTGTATTTGTTGCAACATTTACATCACCAGACATTGAAATCCGTTCCTACCAAAATCAACCAACACAATGGTTCTCGATTTCAGATATCTCGGTGCAAGTATTTAGTGGACTCAATAAGACTGACATCCTTCTTAAAAGTTTTGAAAATACCAATCCGATTGATGGCGCCACCGTTGAAATTATTGCCGGTAACAACCGAGAACTCTTCAAAGGAACAACCACTGACGGCGGTAGATTAAGCGTATCCAACAATTTGCTCGCTGGATCAGGCGGATTCACACCTGAATATCTTGTCGTCAATTCTGATAAATTCGGGACCAGTATCTTGCAAGTCCCCGACCTTAAGCAAAAGCCTAGGTTCCTTCGTGGTGGCGAGATAAAACAAAATCTCGAAGACGTTTATGTAACAACCGACCGTGAAATTTATCGATCTGGTGAAACGGTTTCCGTTTTTGGTGTAGTTCGGAAGTTAGACCTAGATGTTATTGCAAGTGAGGAATTTTATATTCACTTGGTAGATCGCAACGGCAATCAAATTAAAAAGGCAACCCTGGAATTAGATCGTTATGGGGCTTTTGAGACAGATCTCGAACTTGGTCAAAGCTTCAGGCTTGGACAGTATAATATCCAAATTAAGAGTGTAGATGACCAAACTCTTGCCAACCATGTGATCAGACTTGAAGATTTTGTTCCCTTAACTATCGAGCCTAAATTACAAACCAACAATGAAATTTGGTCACTGAACAGCAGTCAAAAAATTCAATTGTCTGGAGATTACTACTCCGGTGGTCCTACAGCAGGGATGAAGGCACAAATCTCAACCTATGTTAAAACGACCAACAAAATGGGCGTGCCAGAATTAGAAGACTTTGTGTTTGGCAATGTCGGTAGCTCGACCACAGCTGCGTTAAACGAATTTCAGTCTGAGCTCGACATGGAAGGCCAAATGACTGCAACACTTTTGACTAGCTTTGATACAGATCCGTCCCGTCTATACGAAGTCTCAATCGATGGCACCGTTTTTGACGTTGGTGGCAGGGCGAATACGGCTCGGCTGAATATCCCCCTAGATACAATAAGCAGCTACGTAGGCATCAGAAAAGACTTTGAAACGTACATTGATGAGGGCTCCACCCCATCGTTTACGATCGCAAACGTAACTCGAGCAGGTAAACCTCTCGATTTTGATAACGTCTCTTATAGCGTCCGCAAAATTTATTATGACTACAATTGGTACTACAACAGCGGCTGGCGCTGGAACAGGGTCCGGGTAGATACTGAGGTCATAGAGGCCGGTATCGTTTCCGGCAAACAACTCACTGTAAGAACTCCCCTCAATTGGGGACGCTATGAAATTACCGTATCCAACGAAGCCGGGTTCAAAACAGTAAGTGAATTCTTTTCTGGTTGGGGAGCGGATGCTAAACCAGCCTCGGAGCCAGAAGAACTCTCCCTGTCTTACACAAACGGGATCTTAAGAGGTAATGCAGGATATTCTGGAACTTTGTCTGTGTTGGTCGCTGATCAAGATATTGTCTCTCTGGAAACGGTGCCCGTGGTCAAAGGTGACTTCGAGGTGGAGATAGCCCTACCAAATGTTTCAGAGCCCGGGGCGCACATCTTAGCTTCTTTGGTGCGTCCAATAGAAAAAGGTTCTGAACATTTACCGCAAATCTCGATAGGCAAAACTTGGGTCTCAAACGTATCTGCAGAGCGCAATATGAGCCTGAAAATTAATTCTCTAGTCGATGTTGATAGCGCTACGCCGATAACAGTTGCCTTGGACACAAGATCAAAATCTGGGACAGCTAAAATATTTGTAATTGATGAAGGCATCCACGCTTTAACCGGTTACCAAAACAAAAATTTGAAAGACCATTTTTTGAGTGAGCGAGCGTTAAATTTTGGGGTATTCACAAATTTTGGACAACTCATCTCACAAAACTCAGATCTTTCTACGCTCCGGGTTGGCGGTGATGGGGATATGTTATCCGCCGCTGCGGCTGCTGATAAATCTGAATTCTTCAAGACAGTAACATACGCAAGTCCCCTGCTCGATATCCAAAACGGACAAGCAGAATTTACCTTCCCGCCAACAATTGAATGGGAGGGTAAGCTAAGGGTTGTGGCTTTTAGCATCGATGATAGAGGCTTTGGATTCACCGAAGAATTTATGACAGTTCAAGATCCAGTCAGTATCGATGTATCGATGCCTAGATTTGTAACTCCAATTGATAATGTTGTGGCAAAACTCAATGTCAGATGGAATGAATTCAAAGGCCCCATCGAGTTAACAACCCGAGTTCTTGATATAGAAACAACCTCTATAATTTCGCAACCCGAGACCAACTCATACAAACTGGAGCTTCCTATTTCAGCGAAAGGCTTAGGCAGAGTTCCAATCAGTGTCGCAGTAATGGCGGGCGGGCAGGAATATACCAGAAACTACAGTATCGTTTCTCGTTCAAGTTCGTACCCAGTTACCGAGATATCATCCACAAAATTAGAGAAGAAAAATTGGCTTGGCCTTGGCAGTGTGCAAGTGCAACCATATCAGTCTTCATTGATAGATTTGGATGAACCTGGAAATGAGTACTCTGTTAGTCTGACCTCATCGCTAGGCATGAATCTCCAACAAGTCGTAGCTGACCTTAATCGCTACCCATATGGGTGCGTTGAGCAAGTATCTTCTAAAACAAGAGGCCTAATAGCCTTATCTCAGGTTCGCGGCATTACTGACGAAACGACCAAAAAAATCCAAATTGGCATTGATAACTTAATTGCAAAGCAAAAATTATCTGGCGCTTTTGGCTATTGGGATCGCAATTCAGCCGTGTACGAAAGATTTCAACCGTATGCAGTCGATACACTCCAAAAAACGTTGCCTTTTGCCAATGATAAGGAAAAGGTAAGGACCGCGATTAAAAACGGTTTGGAATATCTATACCGAACAAGCTTCCGGGACGCCGAGACTAAATTGTACAGTTATGGTCTGCTCGCGAAAGCAGGTTACGAGGTTACTTCGAGGGCGAGGTATTCAATCGATCAAGAACTG
>JAFMEA010000125.1 GCA_017856985.1 Planktomarina sp. | reverse complement strand
TGGAAGAAGCGGGCATCGTTCTTTACGACATACTTAAGGTACATAGCGGTTATGCTTCTCCAGGTGCTAGTACAGAATACTTTCATATCTTCATTGGCCTCGCTGCCATTGAAAATAATTCGGCAATTCTAGGTGGTTTGGCGAGTGAAGCAGAAGATATAAAAGGGCATGTAATGTCATTTGAAAAGTTTTTTGCTATGTTGCAGGCAGGTGAGCTGCCGGTATCTCCTTTGGCTTTAGCGGGATACTGGTTGGCAAATAATAGGCCACGGTTGCGCGGGATTTCTTGAGCTTCCATGTATATCAGCTTAGGTGAATAGCTAGAGAGGTTTTTTAATGACAACTATTCATTCAGATGTGGCCGCTGCTGTTGGGAATACGCCTTTGTTTAAATTGATAGCAGCTAGCGAAGCTACAGGGTGTGAAATCTTTGGAAAAGCAGAGTTTATGAACCCAGGTCAATCTATTAAGGACCGAGCCGCCTTGTTTATGATCAGAGCTGCTGTGGCTTCTGGCGCTTTAAAGCCCGGTGGGACTATAGTTGAAGGAACAGCTGGGAATACCGGTATCGGGTTGGCACTTTTAGGCGCTTCAATGGGGTTTCGTACTGTTATAGTTATACCGGATACTCAAAGTGAAGAAAAAAAAGATATGTTGCGTCTTGCTGGGGCGGCACTGGTTGAGGTACCTGCTGTTCCTTACAAAAACCCTAATAATTATGTACGCTATTCCGGGCGTTTGGCAGATGCATTAGCAAAGACTGAGCCTAACGGCGCGATATGGGCAAACCAATTTGATAACACTGCAAATCGACAAGCGCATATAGAAACGACTGGACCTGAAATTTGGGACCAGACAGTGGGTAGAGTAGATGGATTCGTTTGTTCCGTCGGCTCAGGAGGTACTATCGCCGGAGTTGGCATGTTTTTGCAACCAAAGGGTGTAAAGGTGGCTCTTGCTGATCCGGATGGCGCAGCATTACATAACTTTTATACAACTGGTGAATTAATTGGATCTGGTGGATCTATCACCGAGGGTATTGGACAAGGACGCATTACGGCTAACTTGGCTGGATTTACACCAGATTTATCCTATAACATTCCAGATTCAGAGGCGTTGTCCCAGGTATTTGAACTCTTACGAAATGAAGGCCTTGTACTTGGTGGCTCGTCCGGCATTAATATCGCTGGCGCAGTACGAATGGCGAAGGATATGGGTCCGGGTCATACAATTGTGACTATTTTATGTGATTATGGTACCCGTTATAAAAATAAAATTTTTAACCCTGATTTTTTGCATTCAAAAGGATTTGATGTGCCGGAATGGATGGAGGCTAAACGTGATATTGAAACAGTTTTTGAACCTACGTAGCTTTGCACTATTTTTGGGGCTATTTTTCTGGTCTATAGCGGGGAATGTACAGGGCCAACAATTAAATAATCCACTAGATTATACAAATTGGGACAAAACTGCTGAAATGGTTGAAAAGGCCCTGGTTGATGGGGCTCCCTCTGAGTTGTTGTTAACAACTTTAAGAGAAAAGTTAACTATAAGACGGGCAGACTTTAAATTTGCGCAAAATGTTAACCAGACAAGGCTAGATAACTTAACAGAACAAATTTTGGCTTTAGGAGAGGAACTTGATCAGGAGACCGAAGCAGTTGAGATTTCCGAACGACGTACAGATCTCAGAGCCCAGATAGATGCATTGACAGTACCTCGGGTGCGCGCCTTAGAGGCTTTTAAGCGCGCTGATGGACTGATAGCTGAGATAGACATATTTCTTAGAATACAAAAAACTGACAATTTGCTTCGTTTGGGAAAAACCCCGCTAGATCTCCGAATTTGGCCAGACGCTATGTTGGAGTTGTCTGATCGTTTTGGCATAATTGTTACCGGGGTGTTTGAAGCATGGAATACCCCTACAATAAAATTAAAATTACTGGATAGAATGCCCTCAATAATTGGCCTTTTTCTCATAATTATACTTTTAGCAACCCAAGGATTTCGTTGGATTGATCGTGTTTCGGCCACTATTAAAACACGGCAGGACGAAACCTCACATGGGCTTGCTACTTATCTTCGGTCATTAGCTAAGACAGGTACGGTTTTCTTGTGTTTTTATTTATTATTGACCGCCTGGCTAATTTCACGACTTTATGGTGCACAGATTGAGCACTTAATTGAAAATATTTTGTGGTCGGTTTCTCCAATCTTTATTGCATATTGGATTGCATTTCGCCTTTTTCCATCGGATGAGAACGAAGCAACACCCGTAGAAGTACCCACTCTTCTCCGTAATCAAGCCCGGTTATTAACCCAACTTGTGGGTATTGGTCTTTCTTTGCAGTTTATAAGCTATGATCTGCAATGGGCGGGATCTTTTGGAGAAGATACTTGGACGGTGAATACGTTTGTTCTTTCTTTAATATCCGGAGCTTCTGGATTTAGGATTGGACAAATTTTATGTATCCAGTCTGCCCGGGCGACCCTCGAGTCTGGGACTAAAATAAAACATGCCCTACAAGTACGTAGTGGTCAGGCGTTAATGTTGGTTACTTCGGTTTCGTTACTTCTATCTTTGATTGGATACAGCGCTGCGTCGAATGCGCTACTATTCCCAGGTCTCTTAAGTGCAGGTTTGATCGTAGCGCTGATTTTGACTTTTGAGGCTGTGCGGGACTTCTGTGCTATTATCGCTGAGGATAGTGTATTAGGTCACGATAGCCTTGTTGCCATTACGATCAATACCGCCCTGCTTTTGGGCTCACTGCCGATCTTTGCCTTAATCTGGGGGGCAAGGGTTTCAAATCTGACCGAAGTTTGGGCACACTTTAAATCGGGAATTCAGCTGGGTGACGTTCAGGTTTCTCCGGGTTCATTATTAGTTTTAATTGTTGTGTTTGTAATTGGCTATCTAATCACCCGAATTATTCAGCGGACTCTGAAAATTCGTATTTTGCCTAAAACCAAACTAGATACTGGAGGCCAAAATGCCATTGTATCAGGATTTGGCTATGTAGGTATTTTTGTTGCAGCCTTAATTGCCATTACCTTTGCTGGTCTTGATCTGTCTTCATTGGCGATAGTCGCTGGGGCTCTCTCTGTTGGTATCGGTTTTGGCTTGCAGAATATTGTGTCCAATTTTGTTTCAGGAATTATTTTATTAATTGAACGGCCAATCAGTGTAGGGGACTGGATTGAAGTTGGTGGCAACATGGGAACTGTCACTAATATCTCCGTTCGTTCAACAAGCATTCAAACATTTGATAGATCTGATGTGATTATCCCGAATGCTGATTTAGTTTCTGGTACAGTGACCAATTACACCCGTGGAAATTCCGTTGGACGTGTTATATTGCCTATTGGCGTAGCATACGGAAATGACACTCGGAAAATATCGGATCTTCTACAATCAATAGTTGAAACGCATCCTATGGTTGTATCAGAACCACCTCCATCCATCGTTTTTCAGGGTTTTGGTGCAGATTCACTGAACTTTGAAATAAGAGCTGTACTAAGTGATATAAATTATGGGCTCAGTGTGAAAACAGAGCTGAACCATCAAGTAGCAGAAGTATTCGCAAAAAATGGCATTGAAATACCATTTGCCCAACGTGATATTTGGATACGTAATCCAGAGGCTCTTAAGCCGAGCTCTTCCTAAAAGTGAAGACCTTACTTTTTAGTATTTATTTGTACTAAAGTTACCTATCTACAGTGGTAGGATAAACTTCGGTTTGGGCTCTTGAAAACTTAACTGGAGTCTCATAAACCGCTCGTACGGATCGGTGGCCGAGTGGTCGAAGGCGCACGCTTGGAAAGCGTGTAGGCGGGTGACTGTCTCCAGGGTTCGAATCCCTGTCGATCCGCCATCCGCTTCCCCAGATATAACACCTGCCCATAATTCCCTGAATTACTGCGTTGTTTCAGTACGATACAAACGGCTGTCTTA
>JAFMEA010000035.1 GCA_017856985.1 Planktomarina sp. | reverse complement strand
AGCCACAGCCGATGTCGCCAACAGAAAAGCCTTCCTTATTTCTGTATTTTATCACTTGTTCGAAGATAACGTCGAAGCGCCAGTTCTGCCGTTGAGCGCCAAGCCAATAACTCCCCTCGGGGTTGGCGCCATACTTCTTGAAGCGTTTATTGTATTTAACTTGTAGGTTAGCGTTAAATATTTTTTGAGTATTCAACAAAATTTTCTCCTACCAAATTCTAATGGATGGTCTACTATTATTTTAACAATATTTTATAGGAATTAAATAAATATATAATATAAAGACGTCGATGGGAATAGCCAAACGCGTCATCGGCCGGGTTCCACTAAACAATACATAGGAATGTGATTGCGAATGAAAAATATGTTTTTAATTACCATTCTAATTTTACTGACCAATTTTGTTACTTTTCGAGTTGCTATAGAAAAAAATCTACAGTTAATCAGATCGGAAGATGAAATAATTGCCGAAATACAACTTGTAACTAATTGCGAGTTGTCCCACGAGTCATTTATTGTAGTCGATTTAGAGACAAAAAAAAATGTGGGTTTTAATTTTAGCAAAGCTTACCTTCGAACAGTTGAAGGTAACCGATTGCAAATCCAGTTGGATCCAAAATTCAGGGATGTAACCTCGGATTTCGAGATGCATCCGGCCCAAAAACAAATGACAATTGAAGTAGATTGCAATATTTCCGACCGATTAAAAAACACATTCGATTCATTAAGAAATACATTCAAAAACTAAATGCGATAAAGGTTGCTTATTGTGTGTGCCCATTAAACGTCTGTATTCATTTGCGAGATGCTAGTTTCTACATACCTGTCAATGTGGCACTGCAAAACGAAAAGTTTATACGACATTTTTTTAGTAAGAAAAACCAAGGATCTCACATTGTTTTACAGCGTTTAACTTCTCTAATTGTGTGTTAACTATTTCAGTCCACTTTTCACTGCCAAAAGCGTTCATAAATGCACCGTCCACCTTTTGTAGCACGCCTGTACAGCTTCCATAACTTCCTGGACTAACTCCGTTTTTTAGTCCATTTGAACAAATGAGTATGGCATTACCTAGCTGGTGATTATTCGCATCTCCATACAATACCGACGCACCAATCACTTGCCGGCCAGTAGTATTCTTCAATTGTAATGAGAGTACGTAGTTTGCGACTGAACCCTTCGAGTTACTGTCGAACTCTAACTGCACATTGCATGGAACGTTGGCGCTAAGCGCTGATGTCGACATAATAGCTAAGTTGAATGGAATTAGCGTTAGAGAGATTATTTTATGTTTCAATTTTCGCATAATTTCACTTCTTGGCTTGTTAATTCTTTGACAAGGTCAATCGATTATTGGAAATACCTGTGTGCATTTCAGATGATCCTTTTATTTTATTAATACATTTTGACCGATAAAACTCAATTGATTTTAAGACTAAAAATCAGCAATATTTTTATTACTTATTCTTTTGAATGCTATCAACAGAGTATTGGTGACTATTTTTGTGCCGGCGTTTACTTGTTGAATGCTGCACCAATTTGATACCTTCGCAGCTAGTACGAAGATTTTGAAATTGGTTTCAGCAACCCTAGAAACAAAAAAGTGAGTTGAACTCGATATGTTACAATAATTTGATAATTTTGAGGTAAACTGAGGTGACATTATGCGAGTTGAACGTGCGACGCTAGGTAAGTCCATTACTGACGGATGGTTGGAATTACGGCTATTAAAAATAGTATATTCTAGCAGTAGAACGTGGGAATATATCTGCGTTTTGAAGTTTAAAAGTTTAAAATTTTTTCCTGGTTATGTCGGTTCTTATGAGCACTATCTGGGTTTAAATCCCGATAAGGCATTCGCTACTTTCTGTGTTAGGACTGGATTTTCGTTGTGTCTAGAACAACAGCATAATATCATGGTTTGGCTTTTAAATTAAATCTAGCTTGTGAGTTGAAAGTTTTATATCAAGGTTCCTGGCCTATACATTTTAGGCCTATTTTTATTGAGAGTGACTGTTGTGGGCTGGCTTTTTTCAAAAATAAACCGGTTGTGTCGTTGGTATTTCTTAATTTGGAGACTTTAGCTAGGCCTATTGTGTTGCTTATTTACAACTTAGCTTGCCACATATGGTATGTCTTTTCTACAATTGTGCAATTTGTTGTTTGCTCACATAAGCTGGTTTTTAGGTGAAATTTTATTGTAGATTTATTGAATTATTTTCCTAAATTCAGGGCTATAAAAAAAAGAGGGCAGTAAAATGAGCGACAATTCACGCACAAATAGTTTCTTTTTGTGGCACGCGGCACGTATCTTATTATCCGTGGTAATAATAGGTCTACCGATACTTGGTGCCGTTTATGCGGCATTTACTTTAACGTGAAATTAGCTGAAGAAAAGTAAATTGAGTTGACAAATAGGTCGGTCAAAGAACGAAATTTTACTTATGACTTTGGTAAGTTAGTTTCGTAGGCGTTTTGTGACTGTTAGCGCGATATCGTAGCAAGCTATGATTGTCTCTAGACAATGTAATTGAACTGAAGGGACAAATTTTAGTAGAAATATGGAGCATTCGTAGTATTCTAACTAGAAACTTGATCCACTATTGCATAATGACACCGTCTTTGATCGTAAGGGAATAATTAGCGTTCGCAATTTGATTTTCGTAAGTTAATGTTTATGGGAGCTTCGCTAATGAAATTTTTTGTTATTGCAGCGCATATCTTTTTTTTGACTGTCCAAAATGCGTTTTCACAAAGTTTCGACAAAGGTTTTGCAGCGTATATGTTAGGTAATTATTCCCAGGCTATAATTGAGTGGCGCCACAAAGCTAGATTTGGAAGTGCGACTGCAATGACTAACTTGGGCAATATGTATGAGGTTGGAGCCGGTGTTGAACAAGATAAAGTTTTAGCGCATCAGTGGTACAATTTGGCAGCATCAAATGGGGATGTAGTCGCCAGAAAGAATAAACAAAATTTAGAAAAAAATATGACAGAGTTACAAATTTCCAATGCGCGTATTCTGGCAAAAAAATGTATGGTCAGTGGATACTTAGATTGTGACTAATCTACGATTTTTAGCTTGTCTGCGATTTGAGTTTTGACCTACGCACAGCAATTAATTCGCGGTGTAAATGTTTTGAGCTTTGATCTATTCTCGCGTTTTTTCGTATTATTAAACCGGTCGAATTTAATTGTCATCAATATACACTAATTATGACCATGACCGCTGGGGGCCACTGTCTAAGTGGACAAAAGTCGGGTAGCTTCCGACACCGCCTTTAGTGTTGGCTTTAACTATTTTCGTTAGTTGCTGAGCGCTCATACCCGGAACAGAGAAATCTATTGCTTTTCCCAAAATATGCATTGAATTTCGAGCGACCTTATGACTATTTCGTCGCAAGAATTCATTAGTTTCTTTAGATCGGAACCCAGAATGTACGCTTACCTTTAAGGCATTGCTTTTTCCAGAACACAAAGAGCAAATGTTTAAAAAATCATTTAATACTATTGCGTCAAATTCCTTAATTTCATTCGTTCGCCAATCTTTTAGAAAATGATTTAACTTAGAAATTTCCTGGCTACGAAGATGATGGTTTTTGCGAAACTGAAAGGAGACCTCTTCTTTTGTGTTACCGCTTATGAGTTTCAGATTAAGTTTTTTCTCGACTACGATACGCGAAAAATTGTTTGATTTAAGTTGATTAAAATCATCCAGTTCTGGTTCTGGATCATTGTGTAACGCTAGGCCATTGAAATTATTTCTGCTGATAGGATTTTCTTGATTTGAAAATAAGCCAAGACCTTGCCCAAAATCTATAAGCGGCTTAGCCTCCGCTAACGCTGGTAAGAGAGCTACTGCAAAGAACGTACGCCGCGATATTTTTTTCTGGACAGTCATCTTGTAAGTCAGCAAAAATCGTACCAATTTTAAATAGACGAATTTACGTTGAGTGGAGCTTTTGATTATCGTTTTTCTAAATCAATGGTCTGCCCCTGAAGGTCGAGGTACATTTTAAGTAAATCACCTTCGTTAATTGTACCTATTAATGTTCCAGTGCTTCTATCAACTATTGGTATTGTTTCACCTATAAAGTTCGCAGCAGTCTCAATCGCTTGTTGTAACGAGGCATCTGATTTTATATTTAATGCCTCTGTATCAGTATATTTTATGATGGCATCACTTGGCTTTGCAAATATCAATGCCTTCAGGTGAAGTTTTCCAATATATTTTCCTTCATGCGTGTTAACATAAGCTTCGTTTACTTGCATTTTTACCATTTCGGCTTTTGCTACGTCTACAATTACTTCAGGCTTGAATTTTAAAACATTCGACGATGTGATCTTTGTAATATTTTCTTCCATTAGTCTTATACCCATACGGCCCTGTGAAAGATCAATACCACGACTTAAAAGTTGCTTGTCGAAAATGGAATGTTCAAATAATTGACCGCTGATCATAGTTGCTGTAACGATCCCAATTGTTGATGCTAATGCCAGACTATACGAGCCTGTGAGCTCTAGTACGATCATGATCATGGATATCGGAGCGCCAATAACGGATCCAGCAACAGCTGCCATCCCGCATATTATAAGTTCGGGCCCCTGAAATGATTGTATACCCATCCAACTTAAGACTGATGTCGCAATGGACCCTGCTGCGGCGCCTACCAATAAAGCGGGCGAAAAAACACCGCCAAAAAAGCCAAATCCCAAGGATAGTGCCGTAGCAATAATTTTTCCGAATAGGATTGCGACTGCCATTAATAATAAAGTACTTCCGGTAGTAAGGTTTATTATTGCAGAAGTACCTAGTCCCATAACCTCAGGATAAAACGTTCCAATTATGCTTAACCCTGTAATGGCTATTAAAAATGATTGGAATTGATTCAAGCCCATTTGCGTTGGAAGTTTTGCAAATGTTAAAATTGTGAACATGAAAAGTATTGCAACAAAGCCAAAGAATGGACCGGCTGCAATTGAAATTAATATCATTGGGCCAACGTCTGTCGCTGAATAAGGTCCCATTATGAATGTTGATGAATTCCATAAATAATTGTGGATCACAATTGCGGTACCGGATGCTAATGCGATCGGCGCCAATGCCTTGAACGAAAAATGGCGTAATATAGCTTCATGAGCAAAGATTATGCCGGTTAAGGGAGCACTGAAACCAGCGGATATTGCGGCAGCAACGCCTCCTCCGAGGACAATATCTGTATTAATACGTAATTTTAGGATTGCTTTAAGCCATGAGCCTAGTGTGGCCCCAAAATGTACTAAAGGCCCATATTGACCAACTGAAGCTCCACCTGCAGCTGAGAAGAATGCCGCTAAAGTGCTGGCAACACCAGATTTTATATCAAGTTCATTGTCTACCCTGTGTGCAGCAAAGATAGTATCTGATGGCCCATGCCATCTGATTACACTGAATTTTGCCTTGATTAAGCTTATTATAAATGCAGCAATACTGAGACTACAGAATAATAAAATAAAACGATTTGCATTATCAAAACGAGTGTTAACAAATTGCTCAATGAAACGAATTCCGGCCCTGAAATGGTGAGCTGCAGTCGCTCCAAAAACACCTAAAAGGATTCCAATTACAATCGAGATAAGCACGAGTTTACAGGTATTCTGCCACATACGATATTCCAACTAATCTCTTCTGAGTTGCGGGTTGTATTAAATACTTGATCTAATCTACATACTTTACTTCTAACAGTTCCAGAATTAACTGACCGTATGACTCGTTTTGTACGGTAGACAGTAGCTCATCATACAGGGCAGTTTGTACTGGGACATCACTTCTAATCAAGTATGAAAGCTTTGTGTGAGATTCGCCGTTTGGTATTATTTTTTGTTGGATTATGAAGTCATGGTTCAAATCTGACGTTCTTAAAAATTTTAAACGTATTTTGGCAAAGATGATAGTTTTGCCTGTAAGATTAATTATTGATGGCATGATCCGAAAAGCATTTACGAACCTTGAGATTTTTTTTCTTTCAAGTCTTGGGAGTGCTAAAATTATGTCTGGATTAGGTTCTGATATGTTGGTGCATAAATAAGTTTTTAGCTCGTCTTGTGTACAATTGAATGAAATTTGTTCGTGATTTTGTAGGGTAGGGCTAGCGTCGGCGGGAACAGTAAAAAACCAAAGAAAAATTGTGGTTAAAATACTTGAATATCGTATATTTCTGAAAAAAATCATATCCTATACTTCGATGCTACCATTCTTCTTTATTTTTTTATTGACTGTTGACCAAATATCCTTGGTTTCAACACTGTCAAATTCAAATTTTCGGCCGCTGAGTTTCTTTTCATTCTCTAGCCTAAAGTAAGTCAGCATTGCAGCCATTTGTTGTTCGACTTTTTCTATGTTGGTGATTGCAAACTTGACATCTTTTGCCTCTAAATATTCGTTTTTTAGAGCAGCTTGTAACCTTTGAATTGTATCGGCTTTCACCTGGGAGAGTGACGATCTTGCCGTGTTAGCGAGCACCTTGACTTTTTGCACTGCTATTTCGATGTCCTGATCGCTGGGCTTGGGCGTGTGACATTCTATGACGTTATTGGCAATCGACTTAACTCGAATTTTATGATCTCTCAGCACCTCTTTAACGTGCGGAATATATTCATCTGCGCTGTAACGGACGCTTATTGTGGTATCGGTAGTACGCTCCTTCATGACCTCAACGTAAGTACCAAGTTTGCGAGGTCTGAATTTAATCCAGACAGTAACAGTTTTAAAGATTTGAGAGAAATCATTTAACGAAATGGAGTTTTCTGCATTGTTAACGAATAAGCTCACCACATCGTACATACGCTCTTTTGAACTGTTGATATAGGTGTTTTCGTCTTCTTTGACCCTCAAGACATCGATACTTACCTTGGCTTCTTCATTTTGATTTGTTTCAGACATTTTGAACTCCTGGTATCGCTTAAACGTCGTAATCAGTAATTACTCTAAAAGCGTATATTTTTGACTAATCATTTGGAAGTGAAAAATTATGTTTTGAAATTTTTACTAACGAGTGCATAACACGATTTTTTTAGAGAAAAGATATTCTTAATTTTAGCAAATATGCTGGTCTCCCTTTTTTCATTGGCGCTATCATTGCTTGAATTTACTCGAAAGTTCTTGATCGCCTGGAATGTTTGATTTCCCCAGAGGCCGTCGATTTTTCCTGTATAGGAGCCGTAACGTAAGCATTTTTGGACGTTTTTTCTGTCAATGTTGGATAAAGTCGCAAATTTATTCTTAATTTGATCATAAACGGAGCCTAGGTCTTCTGTAGTATCGGGTTGAATTGGATAATCTAAATCTTTATTATCTTTCTGATTTAAATTATTTTCTTTATAATTAAGCGTGTTAACTTCGTTTTGATTTGGTCCATTCTGTAAAATGCCTCCAGAATAGTAGAGTAGCATTGCATCCACATTGGTGTCGTTATTTTGGTAGAGTATTTTTTGGTCTATTCCGTTGTTTTTGCATAGGTTGAAACTTTTTGCGGCTTTCGTGCAGGAAGAATTCGCTTCTGACAACGCTGGAACCAATGCAAAGAATATTGTGGCGCAAAAACGGGTATAACTGTCAAAGAGCATCACAATAGATTCCTCAAAAAAACCTTCTAACCAATTAAGAGCAAATTACGTGCCAAAATTATTTAATTTTCTACATAAATGTTTTGAAAAATTTCTATTGTGTTGTAGGCTGAACCGGGCATTAGTGGATGTCCAGGATATCGCGTGGGATGACTTACACAATGGATGTGATTGCAACAATAAAAATTTTAAATGGTGATTTTGACGATTGGCTAGAATTTTTCAGAAGTTATGAATTATTGCGTCATGAATTTGTCGAAAACGAAATTATAACTCAAATATCGTCATCAATGGCTAAAGTGTCTTTCACGATAATTGATATTGATGGTTTGACCGAACTATCCGGCTCTCAACTACTGCGGGATGGTGAAGAGCGTTTAGGTATCAGCGTCGAAATTAAAGAAAAAACTGAATGAAGAACTAATATAACTAAAAAACAATGTGGCATGTTTTTTGCTCCAATAGGGTTGGAGGGGCGCTATGTTCTATTTACAAATATTTTTACCGGCTGGACTGGTCGTATTTTTGTTTAGTTTTGGTCATATTTTAGTTGAGAATGATTACTCTGGTGTTTATTTTATAGAGCAGTCCGAAGAGCTCATAGAAGAAGAGAATAGTGAAGCGCCAAACACTACAGAAGTGAACTCTGAAAATGCGCCGGGTGATGGTAATCCGGTATTACCCGATAAATATAATTACTTGAAAATAGAAAACGTCTTTACGGGGCGTTTATTAGATACCAAAGAACTGTTTAGTTTTGAATTGGCAATTGCTACATATCAGACCAATGTGACCGCTGATTTTTTTATAAAAGCAATTTATGAGATAGAATCTAAATTAGTTTCTGAAGTTTCCACTATTGCCGTAGATGTTAATCACAATGATTTGGCAACGACTGAGGGGCGGAAGGTACTGACCGACAAAATACTGAAGGAGTTGAATGAATTTTTAGTTGAAGAGGGTTTTAATCCAGATATCCACTACGCTTACATAATAAATTATAATATAATTTAATTTGTGGCACGGAATATGCTCGTATTTGTAAGGGAGGAATTATGATGCAGTTTAACGAAAAAAACACCGCTACACCTATGGAGATGAAATTTGTTATTTCGTGCAGCTATTTTAATAGCTCAGACGAGTTTACGCACAAGTCTGATTTAGTAATTAAATTAGATGAGGCAAGACCTGTAAAACAGGCTTTAGTTACTACTGCGGCGTAGGTTTAATCGTGGTGTTATTTGTTTTTTTTCAGAAATTTGACGAAAAATGCAAGTAAAAAAAACCCGAGGGGTAGTTTCAGTATTTCGAATATAGTTAGCGTATCACGATAGTATATTAAATTTATAATAGCATTAATTAAAATCGCGAATGCAAGAAGCCAAACAAAAGTTAGCCGGGATCTCTCGCAAAAAGCACATTTTCGCTTCATAACTCTAACCTTTTTCGTAAAAACTTGAAGTACCGAATTAAAAGTGTCTATAATCCAGCCATGCTGAATTTAGATTTATACTTGCCAAATACTTCTGCCACTAAGTTGTTGGACAAACCAACCGTCTCGGGGATTTTGAATGCAAACTCATTCGGTTCGGCAGGGCAGACTATAACACCTGTGCATCGCACAGATAAATCTAAAAGTAATACCGATTATACTTCTAGAATATTCAGTCCTTACCTTACTCCTTCTGCTATTATTGCCGAAAACAGGCAGTTAGCTCAGGGTAGTGTTTCGCCTTTCTACCAACAAAACATAGCAGCAACGAAATATTTTAACATATCCACAACACCCAAACTGAGACCCCATTTACATACCAGCTTGATTGCTTGATGTTAAAATGTCAAACGCATTTACTTCTAAATTTCCCATATCTTTGAGGAAACTGCATGAGGTTTGGTTGCTTAGTAACCAGCCATATGGGCAATTATAAGCCCCACTTTGTTTTGTTCTATAAACAAAAGCTTTGAAATCTCGGCTTATCGATTTTGGTGTATAAAGCCTCTTTTTAATGCTTTGCAAAGGATCTCTAAATAGTGGTGACCAATTCCTAAGCTTTCCATTACCTTTATATACAAATTTTTCGTACTGGTAATTAAGTAGAATTACATCGGCGTTATCAATATCCGCCTCCAACATACTATGCATGAACTCTTCTGCTGTGGTTTTAATATTTTGTGCGTTCTCACCGCTGTAATTGAGTTGTAAAAAAATAGAAACTTTATGTGCTATTGTCTCAATTTCTAAATTTGATTTTATATAGCGGTCGGCAACCACTGCTGACGCTATTGAAAATATAAATTCTGGTGCGAACATTACATTTCCTACCAAGCTATTTGTCTTTCGCAAGTTCCCATGATAGCAAGATTTCTTTTATAAAGAAATGGCATTTTTTTATTTCATGATTATCAATGCTTCCATTTACGCCATTTTCAATAACCTTAATCCGGCAAAATTCGTATAAGCGAAATAAATTAATTGCCAAATCGCCCTGTGATTCAAAATCTAAGCTTTTTTGTAGAAAGTATAAAGTAAGTAACGACGCCTGGAATGCTTTTTGACGTTCCAGTGAATTCGTCGATGTTTGCAACAAGTCCAAACTTTTCTCAAGTTTATTTAAAGCGGTACTTACAACGTGGAATCCAGCATTTTCATCTGACCGTGTTTGGTTTTGTATTTCGGTGTAACTGCTAATAGCTGCGTTTGCGTTCATTATTATCTCCCTCATGGACTATTTAACGTCGAATTTTTGGAATATGTTAGCTGGCTGTCAAAAATATGACCACCAACCAATTTTAGTGACATACAAGGATTAGTTTTTTTATAAAATATTGTTTTTTATATATTTAATTTCTTTGGCACGAGACGTGCAATAGTGTGGCGGAGGTTGATGATGACTAATTATTTAATAGATGCTGGGGATGATGACTTTAGTCAAATCATCTGTTGTGCTCTAAATAAAAGAGGCGTGGAGTGGTCTAGTTTGGGTGACGAGGTCTGTACCCAGACGCTCTCCAAAGAGAGGCATTTAATTATTTCAGATACATCCAAAGACTGCGATGTAAATTCTGATAAATTTGAGACATATCTTCGGTTACATAAAATCACAAAAGTGGTTGTGCTTGTGGCGAATTCTGAAACTTTTGATATCAAAGTTAAGCGTAATGGAGCAATTAAGTATTTTCACATGCCCGTGGATTTGTCGGAACTATCGCATGCGAAATCCTTTTATCTAAACCTGTTTTTAGAACAATTCCTGGTCAAACATGTCAACTTACCGTGTGACGATCCTGAAACCGCTGATTTGGTAGCTCTGCTATGTAAGCTTGCCGGTTCGAATGCGAGCGTTCTCATAAATGGTCCCACCGGTACAGGTAAAGAGGTTGTTGCAAAACTTTTGCACGCCAAATCTGCACGAAAAGATGAAGCTTTCATAGCAGTGAATTGTGCTGCAATCCCTGAAAATATGTTGGAATCAATGCTCTTTGGACATGAAAAAGGAGCGTTTACTGGAGCACTGCAATCTAATGTGGGACTTTTTAGGGCAGCACATTCTGGAACTATTTTACTTGATGAAATATCAGAGATGCCTTTGACGCTTCAATCTAAGCTTCTAAGAGTTTTGCAAGAAAAAGTAGTGACACCAGTTGGAAGTACAAAAGAGATTGCAATAGATATCAGAGTTTTGGCTACTACCAATAGAAATATGCAGCAAGAAATTCAAGCAAACAACTTTAGAGAGGACCTATTTTACCGCTTAAACGTTTTCCCTGTTTCAACTTGCGCGCTGAAATCACGACCGCTTGATATACCTGCTATAGCCGCCCACTTATTGACCCGAAATGTTTCTGAAAACGGTACCCCGAAAATTTTATCAACTGAGGCCTTAAATAAACTCGTCCAACACGAATGGCCCGGCAATGTAAGGGAATTAGACAATGTTATTCAGCGCGCAGAAATACTGAGTTGTGCGAACGAAATTGGGCACACCGACATCGTTTTTGATAATGATCTAACCTTTAGGCCAAGAAATACCTTTGAGGCGCTCAATTCAAAGCTTGATGTAAAGGTTGGATGAGGAACGTATAATGAAAATTCAAAGTTCAAATATTACCGCTGTTAACACCAACATGTCATCGGTACAGCAGAAGGCTCAGCTTTCAGCTGAGGCTTTACAGGCAAAATCGGTTGAAGCTGGTCCATCTTTTTCTCAAAGAATTTCTGACGGTTTGGATGGAGTTGCACAGGCGCAAAATACTGCTTCACAGCTAGCGCGAGACTATGAACTTGGGACTGAAAATGACTTATCTAAAGTCATGATTAATCAACAAATTTCTTCAGTTGGTTTTCAACTAACGCTCAACATCCGTAATAAAGCGTTAAGCGCTTATAAAGATATCATGAATATGCCGGTATAAGGCGGACAGGGTAAGAATTATGGCAAATACAGATCAAATGGTCAGCATTGAAACTACTGAAGTAGGTTCACGCAACATGCTCACCTCGTCCAAGAATGCTATGGTCAATATTCGTGAGGCTATAGATCAACCTAGTTTTCGACGCGCATTTCCAACAATTTTGGCTGCTCTGACGGCTGTGGCTGCTGCAATAGTATTTGTATCTATGCGTGAACCAAACATGACAACATTGTACGCTTCTGTATCTGACGCGGACAAATCAAAGATTTATGAATCATTAAAAAATATGGGTATGGATGTAGAGCTTGATCCAGCCACAGGTGAGGTTTTAATTCCAACGAATGATTATCACCAAGCCCGAATATCATTAGCCGCTCAAGGTCTTCCAGAATATTCAGCCAGTGGCTTTGAAGACATTGATAATCTGCCACTAGGTGCCTCTCGGTCTGTAGAAACGATGAAGTTGAAAAAAGTACAAGAAAACGAACTTTCAAGATCTATTGCCGAGATTAGTAGCGTACAGGCTGCGCGAGTCCATTTGGCCTTGCCGGAAAAATCTGTATTCATTCGCAATCAAACAACGCCCACCGCTTCTGTATTTATTACTTTAAAAAACGGCCGACAGCTTGATCAAACACAGGTGAGGGCTATTACCAACTTGGTTGCGTCGTCTATTCCAGGAATGGGACAAAGTGGTGTATCGATAATTGATCAATCTGGTCGCTTATTATCTTACTCTCCAGATAATCCGGACGAGATCATGGCTGACAGCCAGCTTGCATATAGGATGAGACTTGAGGGCATTTATCGCTCCAGGATACAAAGCTTGGTGGCGCCAATCGTCGGCGCTTCAAATGTTACCGCGCAAGTAAATTTAGAAATTGATTTTACGCGCCGCGAAACTTCTCAGGAATTAGTTGACCCCAAGGACTCTGCCATCTTGAGTGAACAGAGCTCCTTGAACGTAACAGCAAAAAAAGATGCGGTAGGTATTCCGGGCGCAATTTCTAATCAGCCTCCAGCACAAAATGAAATCGAGACTGCAGCTGGGCGTGCTAGTAAGGGTGCGGATGGCGAAGTTGAGGGAAATGGATTTGAGACTAAATCTTCAACGGAACTAAAAAATTATGAGGTCAGTCGCAAGTTTGAAACTGTAACAACACCGTCAAATACGATTTCTCGAATTGATGCTGCAGTGTTAGTTAGGGATCGAAAAGTGATCGACCCGGATACAGGTGAGGTTACATACGAACCTATTTCAGAAAAAATTAAAAATGAAATGGAGCAACTGATTGCTAGTGCTATTGGAATAAAAAGTGAGCGCGGTGATAGCTTAACAATTACCTCGCAGCTGTTTAACGAAGAAATTTATGGTGAGCAAATTAAATGGTATGAAACTACTTGGTTTAAATCAATAATTGAAAAAACTTTAATTGTATTACTACTGGGTTTTGTATCTCTTGGCGTCGTACGGCCAATGCTTTCGAGAATTTTAGTTCCTACTTCAAGCACTAACTCGGTTATGGAGTTATATGCTGAGGCTGAGACAATGGCGGATCTAGCTACGCAACGGGTTGAAAGCACTAAAGCTGTTGAGGTGGACGAAGGAGAAACCCTGGAGGGTATAAAAGCGAAACTGAAGCCTAAAAAACGGAGTGGAATTTCCGCAGACCTACTAGATACGGCTAATACATATGATGATAAAGTTGCCCTAGTACGAATGATTGTGGCCGATGAAGCTGGGCGAGTAGCGAACGTCTTTAAGCAGTTGATGCGGAACGATCTTAATATGCTTTAATAGGAGTGAACGATGGCGGAAGAAGTAACAGACGTCGAAAAATTGGCAGAGCTCTCTGGTACTGAGAAATCTGCCATCCTCATGATGCTTCTTGGTGAAGAGGAAGCGGCGCAAGTTTTGCAAAATTTGACTCCTAGAGAAGTTCAGCACTTGGGCACTGCGATGTATTCTGTGGCTGGTGTTGATCAAAATACCGTGAATATGGTTCTGGATGAATTTCTTGAAACTATTAAAAAGCAAACAGGTTTGGGGTTAGGTGCCGGACGGTACATTGAGAATGTTATGGTTCGTGCGTTGGGTGAAGATAAAGCTCAGTCTGTATTAGGCCGAATTACTCCAGCAAGTTCAGAGTCGGCGATTGATATTTTAGATTGGATGGATGCTCGTGCAATTTCTGAATTGATAATAGATGAGCATCCCCAAATTAAGGCTTTGATTATTTCCTATTTGGATTTTGGTTTAGGAGCAGATGTCCTAACTCTCCTGCCGGACGAAATTCAAGCGGATATTGTTAGGCGCATTGCAACGATTGAAACTGTCGAGCCAGGCGCTGTGAAGGAGTTAGAGAGGGTCATGAAAGAAAAATTTGCTGCGAACACCTCTCTTCGCGCATCCAAGATTGGTGGCGTAAAAGCAGCTGCCAAAATTATGAATTTTACTAAGACAGAAATGGAAACACGAATTCTCACTTCCATCAAGAAAGAAGACAAAGACCTTATGGCTGAGATCCAGGATAATATGTTTGTGTTTGAAAACCTCGCAAGTTCTGATGATAGGTCTCTACAAACGCTTTTAAGATCTGTTGATCAAGATGTTTTGATAATTGCGATGAAGGGAGCAGAAGTTGCGCTTCAAGATAAACTTTTGGGCTGTATGTCTACGCGTGCTGCTGCAAATATTCGTGATGAAATGGAAGCGCTTGGTCCTGTTCGATTGACTGAAGTACAAGAGGCACAGAAACAAATTATCAACGTAGCGAGAAAACTATCAGATGATGGCACAATTGTTCTCGCTGGTCGTGGCGGTGAGGAGATGGTTTAATGACCATAGCATCAAATACACCGGATGATAGCGAGAGAGTTTTGAAAAATTCTGACTTAGTGGGTTTGCTTAAAGCGGCTGGCCTTACTGAGTTCCGACTTGATAATATTATTGAGGAGGACGAGGAAAGATTATTCAAATCCAGTAGTCTGTTTGACTTGGTTCGTTCTAATCTTGAAGATGATGGCTCAAAAAAAGATATCCTAAAAGAGGAAAAGCACGCCAATCGTCATAATGGATTATTGGATGATATCGAAAAACGGCAACTTAACGATGGTGTTGATGAACAGGTTTCTGTTGGAGAGGATAACTCTGCAAAGGTTTCAGACATTGCTTTGAATTCAAGTGAAGAAAATGTTGATGAAAATAAATATGAGCAGTATGTGGTTGATGAGGTTGTGCCTGCAAATTCAAGAAAAATAGGGGCTCAAATTTTTGATGACGAAACAGATATCAGTTCTTCTAAAGATACTTTTGCAAACTCAGAATTATCAGGCCAGGTGGAGGGTATCTCTACCCACCTACATTCTCCCGATGAGGATCCGAATTTTGAAAAAGAGATAGAGGAATTAAAAGCAGATTTAACGGACAGGTTAGCCGAAAGGGACGAAGAGCTTTCGAATGCACTTAAGGCAATAATTGGTGCGTCCAATTTCATTGCGCATGAATTAGAAATACAAATATCTGATTTTGTCTTATCGTTGGCGTCTGGGCTCGCTGGTATGAAAATTGATGAACTTCCTGCGCAATTTCACAAAAAAATTTCAGCAACGGCAAAACAAATAGCTGAAAATGCCGATGAAGTAAAAGTATATCTAAATTCTAAAGACTTTGAGGTTATCAACGGATTAAATATTGAAGATGGCTTACAATATAAATTTCATTCAAAAGAAAATTTGAAGCGGGGAGAGTTTGAAGTTTTAAGTTCTAAATCATCGGCACGTGTCTCATTGTTTGATCTGGCGGCTGGAGAGTAATCTAAAATGAGTTGTAATCATGACAGATATAATCCTGATGATCAGAAATCTATCCTGGAAAAGACTTTTCTTGGTGTGAAAAAACGCGTTTCTGTGAGCGAAAATATTCAATTTAGTGGTAAGGTGGTTTCCTTTGATGGGCAGGTGATTGAAAGTAGTCAATTTCCTGCGTCAATAGGCACGGAATGTGTTATAAAATCAAAGTCTGGTACCTTCTCAACGGGAGCTATTGTTGGATTTAGGGATAATAAAAATATAATTTTTCAATATGAAAAATCTCCAGAGATTTTGAGTGGTGATAAAGTCATTGCTTCTCATGGATTGAAGGAAATTGAAGTTGGGCCTAACCTTTTGGGTCGTGTAATTGATGGGTTGGGTCATCCTCTTGATGGGCAAGGTCCAATTGATGCAGAGAAGCGTTACCCAGTAGATGGAAAAATTGTAAATCCATTTGATCGTGGGGAAATTACGGAAATTTTTGATGTTGGAATCAAAAGCATTAATGCCGTTACATCCATTGGCCGTGGGCAAAGGATGGGCATTATAGCCGGCTCTGGCGTTGGTAAGTCGGTCCTTTTGAGTATGATAACTCGAAGTGCAGAAGCGGATGTTATTGTTGTTGGTTTGATTGGAGAGAGAGGAAGAGAGCTAGCTTCTTTTTCCAAAGAAATTACAAGTTCACATTCAAAAGACAAGGTGATTATTGTCGCGGTACCTGCAGACCGATCAGCACTTCTCAGGCTTCAGGGTGCTAAAAGGGCTACGAGCATAGCAGAGTACTTTCGCGATCAGGGTAAAAATGTTTTGCTAATTTTAGACTCTCTTACCCGCGTAGCTCATGCACAAAGAGAAATTGGGTTGTCTTTGGGAGAGCAACCTACGGCTAGAGGATATCCTCCATCTGTTATTTCATTAATACCTGAACTGATTGAGCGAACTGGAGCTGGTATATATTCAGTTGGTTCAATCACGTCTATCTACACCATTCTTGCTGATGGCGATGATACTGTTGCAGACCCAATCGTCGATAATGCTCGGGCGATTTTGGACGGTCATATAGTTTTGTCAAGAAAACTGGCCCAGCAGGGAGTTTATCCAGCAATTGATGTTGGTAATTCTGTGAGTAGATTGATGGATGAGTTGTGTAGTGCAAAACATTTACAAAATGCTCGTAAATTAAGGAAATTGGTATCTATATATCAAGAAAATCAAGATCTTCTCTTAATGGGGGGCTACGTCCAAGGTCAGGATGCAGACCTTGATTTGGCAGTCCAATTATGGCCGAAAATCGTTGGCTTTTTGCAACAAAACCAAGCTGAAAATTTTTCATTCGTGCAAACTGAGCGTTTGCTCTCAACGTTATTCGAGTAATTTGTAGCATGGCTAAGTATAAGATTTTTGAACTAATTTACCGACATGGTAAAACTAAAAAATTAAAAACTCAGTTTGAATTGAGTAATATGAACAAAAATATCGAGAAAATTCGTAAACTAGAAACTGATTTAACCTTTAATATCGAGGAGACAGTAGAGACCGGTGTCGTGCAAACTAGTCACCGAGCTTTGATTAATAGTAAACTTCGTGAAAAAATGATTAGCCAAAAGGAAATTGTGGAAAACAAAATTGAATTTCTTATGACTGAAAAAATACATTTGCAAAAATTAGTATCTTCACATGAACGTAAAAATAGAAAAATTTTAGATAAATTGAATGAATTGAACGCAGAAGAGCGTAGAGAAAAGGAATTAAAAGAGTTTGATCGAGATAAACTCTTTCAAAAAAAGTAATTGGTACAAAATTTGCACTTCGTTCTGAGAAGATGTTTGGAGTTTTTCGGATGAGTATTGCTTTCAGTGGTGGTGTTGGGGCAGCCCATAGTGATTTACAATTAGGGTCGAAAAATGCCGCAGATGGGCAGGGAGAGGGTCTTTTTGAAAATTTCTCTATGATGCTAGCTTCTCTAAGTGATGAGCCGTCCGAAGGGTTGTATGATAATAAACAGATTAATATCAGCCTTGATGATCTGGGCGGGAAGCTTGACAGCGAACTGTCACCACAAGCCCTTCTTTCTGAAGTAATTAATAATGATTTTATAAAATTTGACAACACTGTAGAAAGCCTTGTTGAGGAACACGGATTAGACGGACTTATCGGCTATTTAGAAAACGGTGGGAATATTCCAGCTAACCTTGATTTAAGCGCAACAGCCTCGTTTGTCGATTCTAGACTTAATTTGGTTACTAATGATAATGAGCTCCCTAAAAGCTATTCTGGATTCAATTTATCAGCTTTGGAAAAACTCTTAGTTGCGATTGACCTGGCCGAAGGAGAGACAACTAATGCTGAATTGAATGGTGATTCATTTAAAGACTATGAAATCGACCCAGCTCTGAACCAGACTATGCTCGGAGTTGCCATATCATCAGAAGAGCGTTTGAAAGCTTTGACTGATCTACCTCTTGGTGCGGCTTTTCCACCTGAATTGGATAATTCCCAGGACACGGGTTTAAGGGCGTTGACGGATCTACTGCAGGGTGCAGCTGTTCCATCTGAATTGGATAATTCCCAGGACACGGGTTTAAGGGCGTTGACGGATCTACTGCAGGGTGCAGCTGTTCCATCTGAATTGGATAATTCCCAGGACACGGGTTTGAGGGCGTTGACGGTTCTACTGCAGGGTGCAGCTGTTCCACTTGAGCTAGATGTTTCCCAGGCGTCTTCGATATTTTTTGATATCAGAGACTTGAAGGCAAAGTTGCAGGGCGATGATTTAAACAGCACCTTAAAAAATGCAGAAGCAATAGCTTCTGGCGAAATTTTAGTACCACAAGTGGTGCCTATTCAGATCGAGAATACGCAGGTGCGGCCAGAGATTTTTGATAAGTTTATTCCTGTAAAGGTTGATTTGTTGGATGCTCAAGGTGGTTTGGGGGCCTTAGAAGTATACGACTTTAATTTACAAAAAGACGAATTTTCTTCAAAAGGTTTAACTGGTGTTACACGTGCTGTTGAGATCGATCCTAGCGTTGATCCACGATCCAAATTGCTTGTAGTTTTGGCCATACCTGAAAAAACTAATCTAGAAAATTTGCCAGACTTTGTAAGACTCCAAATTAGGTTAGCAAAAGGCAGTTACAGTGGCGTTGTGCAAGATCACCATATGGCCCTACAGCAACCAACGCTAATGCGGGATGCTCCGATCAACAAATTAGATGACACTGTCCAGTCCATTAGTGAGCTCGTTCGAACACTGAGCGAAATGTCGACAGCCTCCTCCCATACCACTCAAATAGTTTTGCAAACTAATCCTGTTGGAAGGGAAGCAGTGAGTTTTGTATCTAATGTTGGGGCAGCTCAGCAA
>JAFMEA010000124.1 GCA_017856985.1 Planktomarina sp. | reverse complement strand
GCTCGGTTGATACCCCGCTGTCTAGGATTATTGGTATCAGCTGTTCTCGCTTTTTAATCAATTCTGCGTAGAAGTATGTCATTGTTCTTATCTACCTGACTTTCGGAGCTAGCCGCATTTTCAGTCACTTCGCTATGGCGCTTCTTGCTAGCAAAGCAGCTCGGTGATGAGGTGGATTTTGAGCCCACCAAAGGGACATTGATACCGTGCCACAAAACAAGACCAGCACAAAGGCTAGCGGTAAGTGACACCGCCATTGCTATAGCAATGGCGTCCTGACATTTATCTCCGCGTATACATTATCTTATGTTTTCGTTGTAACAGCATTTACGCCAAAACTTGTTTCTGGCTCTTTGACTGGGCGAGTTGGCAAACCGTAATGCCTTGACCTTTCAAAAATTGGCAGTCCAGAAGCCAGCATAGAATTTAGAAACCAGACCATGGCATTCGTCACATCTCTTGGTCTTTCTCTTGTGACGAAATGCCCGGAATCAATTACTAATATTGCCTGAAGCCCAGGTAAATGTTCCTCCATGCCGTGACAGTATTCTATTGGTTGCCGGGGGTCATGTTCACCATGAATGTAAAGAATAGGCATTGTAAATTTGGATAAATCTATTGGCTTACTTTTACGAATATCCCGAAAATACCGAGACACAGCATCGCCAGTTCCAGGTTCGGAAAATTCTTCAATAATCTCATTTATTTCTTGCTCTTGAGGTAAAAGTTCTGTCTTACATGAGCTCTCAAACCATACTCTCACATAAGCCTCCGCACGATTCATTAACTTTGCGGCTTCCTGGTGGTTTTCAGCATTCCACTGGTGGTGTAAAGAGTTCCGCGGGTCATACGTGTGGAGCGACAAGCAACATCTGATGTAACGTTTAACCCGGTGCGATGCTTGGCTAATGATATTATCTGATATGGCTACACCCCAGTCGTGTCCCGCTAGGTGGAAATTATCCACGCCAATCTCATCTAATAAAGAAAGCACTTCTCCTGCGACGTGGGTCATGGAGTAGTCACCATCCTTCTTTCCAGATTTCCCATAGCCTTTAAGGTCTGGTGCGATTACGCGAAATTGCCTTGCCAAACTTGGGATTTGGTGTTTCCAGCACTGCCAACTTTCTGGAATTCCATGGAGCAGCACAATTGGAGTTCCGGCGCCCTGTTCTACCCAGTGCCATTCCTGTCCAGAAATTTTTGTGAAGTGATGTTTTAGGTTCGTCTTTACCATCAGCGCTAATCCAAATTCATTTACTATATAATTTTTGAGCCAAAAGCTTTCTTTAACCCTGACACAAAACAAGCTCAGCGCAAAGACTGGAGAATCTGCTGCCACCTTTATAGTGTTGGCGCCCCTTCAGCTATTTTTAGTGCGTTATGAAAATCCAGTCGGTTACATGCCTTAAAAAATGATTTTTGCTATGCGATGTTGCTAAACAATCAATAAAAGTTAATAAAATATTAAGAACTCAGCTCTGTGAAACAAAGTTAATAGATGGTTAGGCTAATACTAATTGCCACTGCAGTTTTTCTTGCTCTTTACCTTTTGTCTCGACGCTTCAATGCCAGCCAAAAAAGCAATGAAGCCAAGGACGAAGTTGTTGGCCCACGTTCAGGTGGTTTTTTGATTACATTTATCGCAGCGGTTGCAATTTTGTCGGTTATATTCATCTTGTCGCGGTTGGGCGTCAGTTTGGGTGGGCTGCTTCAAAAAGCTCTCACTTTCTTTCCTGTCATACGTGCGCTTTTACCTTTCTAGGGTTGGCTCATCCCCTAATAAGGGCCTCCGACCAATCAAGTAATAAAAGGCCAGGAAAATGGTCGAAATGAAGCGTTGGGACTGTTCTGATAAATGAGAAATATTAGATATCCAATTATCTACCATCCATCATATGACATACCGCTGCCTGAGAACCATCGCTTTCCCGGGACAAAGTATAGCGCACTGATTAAAGAGCTGGAGACTACAGGGATAATAGAAAATTATTTGAAATATGTGCCGAAGCCAGCTACCGCAAAGTATCTATCCATTGCACATGACCCATTTTATATTCAAGCCATTGAAACAGGCAACCTGTCAAAACAGGAGCAAACAAGATTAGGTTTACCGTGGAGTAAAACACTCGTCCAGCGTTCTTTTTTGGCGCCAAATGGCACTTTGCTGGCTGCACAACTAGCACTTCAAACCGGGATAGCCTGTCATGCTGCTGGGGGAACACACCATGCCCATTGGGATTTTGGTGCGGGTTTTTGCGTATTTAATGACCTTGCTTACGCAGCCCGAGCATTGATTGCTATGAAATTGGCAAAAAGAATTTTAATTTTGGATTGTGATGTACACCAGGGAGATGGAACTGCAAGCATACTCTCAAATGACAGGGACATTTTCACCTGCTCAATCCATTGCGCTGAGAACTACCCCCCGAAGAAAGCCAAGAGTAAGTTAGACTTTCCAATCTTAAGAGGCTCTGGCGATGAGGAATATCTGTCCGTGCTCGCTCAATGCCTCATCGAAATGGACCGCATTAATTTTGCGCCTGATTTGGTACTTTATGATGCTGCAGTCGACGTTCACAACAATGATAAGCTTGGCCTTTTAAAAATGACTTCAGTCGGTATTTATCAAAGAGATAAAGTTGTCTTGTCTCATTTCAAGAACCAGCAGGTTCCAATCGCCACCACGATTGGAGGTGGTTATGGAGAAACGCACGAAGAGGTGGCACAACGTCATAGCATCATTTTCGCCGCTGTGCAGTCAGTTTTTCAAAACTAATTATCTGATGTTAGTGTGGCTATTAAAGGCGCCACTTGCCGCCTGAGAGGTGATGACAACAAACCGATTAGTTAGGTCAGACATTAGCCGTCATAATGTAGCCCACCACTCACTCGGTGCCAAAGCCTGAATAGATGACGCTTTTTAGATGGTTCGTCATGGTCAATAAAATCAGTGCGAAAATGCCCCAGCTCATGGTTATTGAGATATTGCACATCTCCTCGTGACAGGGGAGCTTCAATCCAGAGGTCGCTTGAAGCTGTAACCTCATCAATAGAATCGAGCGCATTTTTCAGCAGGGAGTCCATTTCAAATCCGCCTACCTGGTAGCCTTTTCTCACTAGAGAACTGTTTGCACGGCAGCGCAATTTACAGTCCTGCCATGTAAACATTGGTGCAAAAGATGTTTTTTCAGCGCCAGGCTTGTGCTCTGCCTGACGGTCATAGTGAACCGGCTGGTAAAGTCGTTTTAGTTCTTTTGGGAATTTAGCCTCCATCCGCTCGTGAACAGTGTACAGGCTACAAAAACGGCTGAGGCCCCCTTCCTTTGCTGGATATTTGCACAACAGGCCAACATAATCAGGAACAGTAACGCCAAAGGCGTTGTCTGTATGAAAAACTAACTCAACGTTTGTTGCGGAGCCTCGCACGCCATAACCGAACTTTTTGCCAGTATCGGTAACGTCATAAATCATGGTGCCGTCCCATTTCTGGGCAACGTTTTGTCCCATCAACTGGCCAAGTGTCCAATAAATGTCAACCATTTGGTCTATATCAAACTCGTCCAGGGGGAACTTGTCGATAACTGCAAACCCAAGACCATTATCACAGATATGTTTTGCTTTCCTGTAGGCAGCACTCAAGCCCGGTATTTCGAACTGTTGAGGGTTCCTGAGGAGTGTTGGCAATGGCTTTGAACGCATTTCATCTGCCATTGTCGCAATCTCTTTGAATGCGCCGTCCGAGAGTTTCACTGTCCAGTCATCTCTTTTCAAGTTCGACGCTAACCAGCCTCTGCCGGCCGCCGTTGGAATGTTTTCCAATTGGTTAAAAGTTTCAGAGCTGAGGTCCATCACGCCGTCCATTTAATCCTCCCAAAATGTTTTTTGTTATTTATATCCTAACCAATAACTTGCAATACGTTGCCATACAAAAACTCCAGCACAAAGGCTGTCATCATTTATTGGACTTTCTTATCAAACAACTAACGCTATGTAAAAAATCATTCTGCTA
>JAFMEA010000123.1 GCA_017856985.1 Planktomarina sp. | reverse complement strand
ACCTTTAGAGTGCTGCTTCACGCTTTTGACAAGCGTATCCACAAATTTATCTGAATATTTTTCACCCTAAATTACAAGCACAAGACACCAAGAATGATCCTTTTTTGACATATACATCTCATCACCGAGGCTGGAACTCAAAAAAACCTGAACAGCTAGTTCATTCTTTAAATCAATTACTTGGGTATTTCGCCACCATTAAGTGTCCAATAATCACGCATCCACGGCACTCTTCCGTAGCCCATATGTGGGAAGCTGTCCCAGAATCCCCAAGTTGAGCGCACCAGAGAGATTGGGCGGGGATTGCCATGAAACGCAACAATACTTGCGCCTTCTAGTGGTTTCTTGGGTGCCATAAAAATATCCAAGCCTATTGGTCGGCGAAGCCAACGCTTGAAGCTTATAACCCAATCTAAAGGCCAGAAATCAATTGAGGAAGCTTTTTTTTGAACCCACACTTGCTCGAGTTTACAGGTCTCAAAGGCTAATTGTGGGTTTTTCTGAAACTCAGTGAGAATTTGACTTTGGCATCCTATATCAAACGCAAATATTCCTGTACCAACCAACGCATTACCCTTACCGGGTTCTCCTCCTGGGCGCCAGTTATCACTGGTATCAATCGCTACAAATGGCGCGTCCACCTCAAAAAGCTTATCAAGCTGACCACAAATAACAGTGTCCATATCGATAAAAAGAGCGCGACCAGCAAGGCCATATAGGTCGCTCGCAAATACAGAGAGCTTCGGCCATGCACCATGTTTCCACATTTCGGGCGTGCATCCGATATCTGGAATCGGGAATATCTCGATATCTGGATGCAGCTCATCGTGACAATCTGTCAAACACACAAAGCGAAAAGGTTGAGCCAAGTTTTCACACACGGCATTAAATAAAACATTTACATAATCAGGCCCGTAGAGGTCACCCCATTTCATGCAGATTACGACGCGCTCCATATTCTTCCAATCTATATAATGCTTCGCACTTTTTTTTATTTGGCTATGCGACTAATAACTATCTCCAATCACCATGTCACACATTAAGATTAACAATTAAAACTCGCTAGGCCCGAAACAAAACCAAGTGATTTGGTAAAAATAAACTGCCTTCTATGGGTTCTGCTATAGGAATTGATAGGCAGGAGAATGAGACAACTGTCTAACGTCAACGCTGATGGGTACAAACAGCGGAATTTAAAAAGAGAGTGTTGCTGGCTCCTCGCAGCCACTGAGGAATGGAAGACGAGACAAAGAACTGGAACACACAAAAGCTCCGGCGAGAGCATCGTCAAATACACTAAACTCGCCACGCGCAATCAATATCCACCTGAAGAGAAGATCAAGATCGTCCTGGATGCCCTATACGGTGAGGATAATATCGCCGAGCTGTACTGTAGTGAGGGCATTTCGCAAGGCATCTATTACAAACAGTCGAAAGACTTCATGGAGGCTGGGAAGTCAAAGTTAGCTGGAGATATTGCCCGAGCTGAGCGTTGCCTACGACTTCACAGATGACACCCTCAACCTTGATACTGGGAGCGTCTATAAAACAACAATCATGATCCGCCCAGAATTTCGAGTGCCAATGGATGGGCTAGCAGCTTCTGATATTGGTAGCGCTCAGTCAAACCTCAAAATTGTCCCGTTCAGCTTCCCTGGGCGGAAGGTCGGACGGGGCGATTAACACCATTTATTTTTGTTATAGAGTGGATAGCCTTTTGATATGCAAAATCTATCAATCAATTGAACCCCAGCCGTCAGCCTTTTGAGATCAGATTTACAATGGTTTGATTTGTGCCGCAATTAACGGTGCAAGCAATTTTGCACCTTCCAATGAGGGATGGTTACCGTCCAAAAACAAGACCGATCCATCCTTGATTACAAAACACTGCATCTCATCACAAAAGGTGTCGACTGGATCGATGGTGATGAGTGATCCCGTCACACTTTCATCACCAAACGCGACCAAGATCTGACGGGATTCTGCAAACTGATTTTTCGCATAAGCAATCGGATAACCGCTGTTTTCGGGTATAGCGTCTCCCATCCAAGCCTGGCGTGCGAAAAAACGCGGTATGTCAATGTTTGGACGGGGCAAGGAGTGGACCAGAATAACAGTTTTTCCTGCCACCTTCAGAGAGCTGACAAGTTCTTCAAAAGCCGATTGAATGCTGATCAGACGATCAACATTGGGCATGCTGGGGTCGCCACTTTCGGGGTAAGCGTAAAAATCATCATACTGCACAAACCCTAACATGTCTGGATGACCCCGACGCAGGATATAACTATCCCATGTGGCGAACAAAATAACGTATTTAATATAGTCGTTTGCAAGAATATAGCTCTGAACACGCGCGTTAAACGCAGGACATTGTGCTTGCCTGCTTTGACTGTGGTTAAGCAGTTTGGGGATCGGAAGACAGCTAGACAGCATGAAGGTCTGTACTGACCTACCCTGATTCTGCATTTCGTCTGCCATCGCGTCAGCGATCGAGGCTGCATGACTATCACCCCACAATGCGACTGACGGTGGATTTGCAGATCCAATGATACAGCTGTCACCAACGTCGGTAGTCTCAACATCTCGACGACTTAAAATGCAACGCTTGTTATAAGGACCCGTCGTTTGCACTAAATCCAAAAAATTACTTAACTCCTGCGGCATGCGAGACGGGAAACCCTTTGTGACATGCCCACCGATTGACATCGCCACAATCATAGCCGCCATAACGATCATAACGCCCCAACCCCATGCCTGTGTCAGTTTTCCGGTTCGGAACGGCTGTTCAATTAACCGCCAAGATAATGCGGCAACTCCGAAAACCAGAAGTACTACGGCCAAGCGACCACTAAACGACGCTGGCATTTTCTGCTGATACTCAAGGAAACTAAAGATCGGTTGATGCCAAAGATAGGCTGAATAACTAATGACTCCAAGTGCACGCATAGCTGCGAGGCTTAGCACTGTACGCGCAACAGAATTTGACTGTCCAAACAGCAACACCAGTAGGGTGCCAGCTACTGGAATAATGGTCCAAAAACCGGGCCATGCAACGCCACTTGGCGTAAACAAAATACCAAACAGCAAGACCAGCAATCCCAACATCGAGAGTTGTCCATGCCACTTTTTACAGACAACCCACCAAGGTTTACCAATAGCGATCGCAACAAGTATCCCAGCGAACAGCTCCCATGCACGGGTCGGGAGCATATAGAAGGTAAACATCGGAGACGAAGAGCTAAGCGCCAGCATCCATCCCAAACTCGCCAGCATTAAAAAAGCCAAGAAAAAAACTAGAAACCGCCTAAACCTAAACCAGATGACACCTAACAGAATCGGCACAATTAAATAGAATTGTTCTTCGACGCCAAGGCTCCATGTATGAACTAGGGGATCAAGCGCAGCCTGAGGATTGAAGTAATCAATCTGATCCATGAACCAAAAATTAGACAAGGATAGCAAGCTAGTGAATGCAGAACCAAAAAAGTAGCGGTAGTCATGCGGCAGCAGAATAAAGTAACCGATAAGTGCAGACACGAGTGTAACGACCATGAGGGCTGGTAGAATGCGCCGCGCACGCCGACCATAAAACGACCTGAAGCTAAACTGGCCAGCGGCAAGTTCCTTCAGGATTTGACCACCAATAAGATAGCCAGAAATAACAAAAAATACGTCCACTCCAGCGAAGCCACCAGAGATGCTGCTGAACCCTGCATGATAAAAAATAACGCCAAGAACGGATATTGCGCGAAGGCCATCAATTTCGGTACGTAAAAACATTATATCCTATTTCACCCGGCAAGGGATTTCTTTTAAGATTATGGGTCGCCTAGTAGAATAAGGGAGAAAAATCAACTCCAACATTGGCAACCCCCTGGAAGGCCCTCAAGGTCAAAGATAGGCCAGAGGTCCATCCCCATGGGGTGCTGACCGACGACCTGGTCAGCGTCCTGTTGGGCAGGTCACACACGTGGACCTTCACCGCACAGAGAAAGTGCAAGCGATGCTAAGGTGCA
>JAFMEA010000006.1 GCA_017856985.1 Planktomarina sp. | reverse complement strand
ACTTTCTAAAGCTTCAAACTTTTGGATAATTTTGTCACGTAAGTCACTAAACCAGGCAATGGCAGTAGATTTTTCTTTACTAAAGTTATCTACCATATTTGGCGTCAATGGAGCGATGTGCTTACAGCATCGATAAGGCTTCGGCCGCCGTCAACTGTTAAAATTTCGCCAGTAACAAACGCAGAACTATCAGAAGCTAAAAACTGCACTGCTTCAGCAACTTCGGTCGGTCCAGCAATACGAGCCTGAGGCGTCGCTGCCAAGATTGCCTCACGCTGATCAGGGTGTTGTTTCAAATGATCTTGTAATGATGCAGACATAACCGAACCAAAAGCCACAGCATTTACTCGCACTCGTTCAGGCGCAAGACTTACAGCGAGAGATCGGGTCATCTGGTCTAAAGCGGCACAACTAACTGAAAATGCCATAAGTTCTGATTGAGTGCGCTGCGCCGCAATGGAGGAAAGATTTACGATAGTACCAAGACAGGGTTTTTCAGATCCCTTGCCTTGCTTTATCATCCGCCTGGCCACAAGCTGCGAAAGCTTAAGGCTTGACAATAAATTTTGGTCCAACATTACAGTCATGCTTTCGTCATCTGGATCAAGCGGTGAGGTAGTTGTTACCTGCCTAGCCGCATTTACCAGTATATTGACTTGATCAAAAGCATCCAATGTGGCTGATAATAAGTTTGCAATTGTTAGCTTTTCTCGCAAATCACCAGCAAAGTAGCGGATGTTACTTGTTTCATCAGTCACCTCTCCTACCTCATCGCGCAGGCGTGTTTCATCCTTATCTGCAAACATTACGTTTGCACCAGCATCAGCAAGATGTCGTGCAATTGCCAGCCCTACTCCATTTGCAGCCCCAGTCACAATTGCGGTCTTTCCAGCTACAGAAAATGACATGAAATATCCCTAAATTGCCGAATCTTTTGTATTATAGCGGTTATTTGCGCTTGGGGCGAGATGATTGAAATAGCTTAAATCGACTGTCACCTGGAATCTCCACAACACTCTCAAAACATTGATTTAAAACCTGTTCATATGGCAGGTGACGATTGGCAACCATCCAGAGATCACCTTTTGGGCGCAAGTTACGCGCGGCATTAGTTATAAAAGCACGCCCCAAATCTGGATTTCCTAATCTTCCTGTATGGAATGGTGGGTTCATAATAACTGAATCATAGGAGCCAGTCCAAGTTGTAGCATCATTCCAATGAAAATTAGCCCTAGTGTCGTTAATGTTTAATTTTGCACATTCTAAGGCTGTGGCATCGGCTTCAATTAAATCTAATGAACTGACCAAATCATGAGTTAATATTTTGGATGATAAATACCCCCACCCCGCACCAAGGTCAGCAATATCTCCCTTTAAGCCCTCGGGAAGGGCCGCCGCAAGGAGTTCTGAACCTGGATCTATATTACCGGCTGAGAAAACTCCCGGTGTTGTTGTGAACTGATCAAACTTTTTAGGAGTAGATCTTAGAGCTGATAAATCTTTACTCAAAAACCAAAAAAGGCGCCCGTGCCCTTTGGTTATATTCCCGTCGACTTTTACCAACTTGCGAAGCAACTTATAGTGAGCATCGATACCATCAACTTTTTGACCGTCCACAACAACCAAATCAGCCTGAGCTGCAGCCTGAACAATCAAATCTGTGGTCTGTTGTCGTGACCGTGTGCAACAAACAATAGACAAGTCGTATCGTTTAGACGGCAAAACAACTTCACAAGAAAATCCCTTATTTTCCCAATTCACCTTAGATGGAAAAAACGGCTGGATAATAAGAGCTTTTGATAATGTCAAAACATCAAAATCAATGTCAGGGTGAATTATGGCAACAGGACCAGATGGCTCAGCCAAGCCATTCTGGAACGCCAAGCTAATGCGGCTCACCTAGTTATTCTTTTTCTAAAGTACATTGCAGTGGGTGACCGTGCTTTTGGGCCATATCAATTACCTGCGTCACTTTCGTTTCTGCAATTTCATGGCTAAAAACGCCTACGACAGCCAAACCTTTTTTATGCACAGTTAACATCAGGTCAAAGCTTTCCTGATGAGTCATCCCAAAAAAACGTTCCAGGATCATGATAACAAATTCCATCGGAGTGTAGTCATCATTTAGGATCATGACCTTATAAAGAGGAGGCCGCTTCGTTTTAGGTCGCGTATCCAACGCAACACCAAAATCTTGATCTTCGTCTTCTGGATTGGTTGACATAATCAAGTTGGATCGCACTTTAAACTTACTCATTTATAAAAATTCCTAGCCACACTCTGCCTACTACATAAAATTAAATGCCTCAAATGGAAGGGGTTAACTAGAGATTTACATAGAAAATATTGAAATAGCAAAATCAATAGCGCCTCCATTTCTTCATAATTGAAAGAAATTATCCCTCTAAGTATAAAGTGCTGTGCCATAATTCGCTGATTTTAAATTTTTGTGGTTCCAGGTTAATTGTGGCAAAATTATGTTTAAATTATCATATAATCAATATGTAGTAGCAAATACATAAATATGACAATATGTATGAAAATCTTGCCCCTAAATAGCCTTTTTTTAGTTATGTTGCGACTGATTCGAATATGCTATAATATTAGCGAGCAAAGCACGGGAAAATCCGGCAAATAATAAAAATGAGGTAGTAGACGTGCAAAACCGTCTTTCAATATATTTATTGATCACAGTTATAACGTTAATATTTGGTCCGTGGTCATCAGCTTTTTCGGCACCCTATGCTGCAGTGGTAATGGACGCCAGGACTGGTAAAGTATACCATTCTCGAAATGCAGATACGCGCCTACATCCAGCATCCCTAACAAAAATGATGACCCTTTACATTGCGTTCCAAGCAATCGAACGAAAAGAGATTTCGCTCGATACTTATGTAACGATATCTGCAAATGCAGCTGCTGAACCAGCCTCAAAGCTATGGCTCAAAAAGGGGCAACGCATTAAACTTCGTTATCTCATCCGTGCTGCGTCAATAAAGTCAGCAAATGACGCAGCAACTGCAATTGGCGAAGCCATATCAGGATCAGAGGCTGCTTTTGGCAAACGAATGACACGGACCGCCCGCGCCCTCGGCATGGACCGTACAACATTCAAAAATGCTCACGGCTTGACGCGCTCAGGCCATCTTTCCACAGCTCGTGATATGTCAATATTGGGACGCCATATGATCTATGACTACCCACAATATTATAATCTTTTTTCACGTCGAAGCGCTAATGCACGCGTGGCTACAGTAAGAAATACCAACAGGCGTTTGCTTAATTCTTACAGGGGTGCGGATGGTATTAAAACTGGATATACGCGTGCCGCCGGTTCAAACTTAGTCGCCTCAGCAGAACGCGGCGGTGAGCGCATTATAGCTACAATGTTTGGTGGAACTTCTTCCGCCGCCCGAAACGCTCGAGTAGTCAAATTACTGGATATGGGTTTCGCACGAGCACCCTCCACTGCCAAACTCCTAAAGCCAGCTCTACCCAATTATGAATTTGCATCAAACACATCAAATAAGCGCGTTACTGCAGTAACAAAATCACTCCGTCCAGAAACTCGAGCAATCGAGAAGACTGCATCGTCTGTGGAGATAACTATAGCACAAGCCCCCAGCCTTAAAACTCAACCTGACGATATTTTAAGGGCATTAAAAGTGGCAACTTCGAGGCCAATTGACAGCCAAGTAGTGGCTTTAGCTACTACAAGTGTAACTACAGAGAACCTGCCGCGAGTACGGCCTTTGACGCTGGCATTCGTGTCGACGAATATCCCAAAAAGACAAGTGTCAGATCAGACAGAAATATTGATCAAAGGCTCCAAAACATGGTCTATAAATGTTGGTAATTTCAACACGCGTTACCAAGCAGAGCGTATTCTCCTGCGCACTGCACTTGCCGAGACAAGTGCCCTTGACGGGGCTAATAGAATAGTAACGGCACGGGCATCAGGTTACGATGCAATTTTCAAGGGCCTCACACGAGATAGTGCAGATTTAGCCTGCCGTCGATTAAAGGCTCAAGAACTTTCTTGCTTTACGATTTCACCAAGCTAACAATTACTACGCGCCAGCAACGTTAATTGTATTATGTTGCACGTAAAGCAGATCTTAAAAAAACTGCCAATATAAATAAGAATTTGATCAACAAATAAAAATCTCTACCAGAAATTCAACTCAAGGCCGCCTCTAACAACGTTTGAGTGTAAGCATGCTGGGGATTATCAAAAATCTGTGAAGATTCTCCATGCTCAACTATGTCTCCATCTTTCATAACTATGACCTTATGGGACAAGGCACGAACAACTTTTAAATCATGGCTTATAAACAAGTAACCAAGTTGATATTTTTTCTGTAAAGCTCTCAATAGGTCTATAATTTGAACTTGTACTGTACGATCTAAAGCCGAGGTGGGTTCATCTAATACGACAAATTTTGGTTTTAAAATCATCGCTCGGGCAATAGCTATTCTTTGGCGCTGCCCACCAGAAAATTCGTGTGGGTAACGGTCCATAGTAGATGGATCAAGGCCAACCTCACGCAGAATAGTAGCAACCTCACTGCGGTGATTTTTTTTGTTGGATTTATTATGAACCCCTAATCCTTCTGCAACAATTTCCACTACAGACATTCGAGGGCTGAGACTACCAAAAGGATCTTGAAAAACCATTTGAATGTCACTGCGTATTGATCGCATCTGACGCCGGCTCATTGCATGAATATCTTTTCCATTAAAAGAGATACAGTTGTCAGATCCGATCAAACGCATAATAGCTAAGGCAAGTGATGTTTTCCCAGACCCAGATTCGCCAACTATGCCCAATGTTTCACCAGCTCTTACAGAGAGCGTAGCATCGTTTACTGCCTTTACATGGCCTACAGTGCGCCGCAGAAGGCCACGTTGTATTGGAAACCAAACTTTTAGGTTCTCAGTTTTCAAAACTTCTGGAGCATTCTCAGGAATAGGCTCAGGGGCCCCAATGGTTTCCGCATCTAAAAGCATTTTGGTATAAGGATGTTTCGGCGCCCCAAAAATTTGTGAAGTCTGACCACTCTCTACTACAATACCCCGCTGCATGACGATAACTCTGTCCGCAATTTTACGCACCACGCCCAAATCATGGGTTATAAAAAGCAAGCTCAACCCCTCAGTGCGTTGCAATTCAGCCAACAGATCCAGAATTTGAGCTTCAATCGTGACATCTAGCGCCGTTGTTGGTTCATCCGCTATCAACAATTCAGGTTCGTTAGCCAGAGCCATAGCAATCATAACTCTTTGCCTCTGCCCACCTGACAGTTGATGTGGATAAGACTTTAAACGCATGGTTGGATCTGGAATCCCAACCTTTAACAATAACTCCACAATACGATCTTGCAGAACTAAACCTCTAAGACCTTGGTGAATAGCTAGGCTTTCGCCCAGCTGCTTTTCAATGGTGTGAAGAGGGTTTAGCGAAGTCATTGGCTCCTGAAAAATAAAGCTTATGTTATTTCCACGAAGACGTTGCAATATTGGTTCAGAGGCACCTATCATCTCTTGACCTTGATAGGTAATTGAGCCCCGCACGACTGCATTTTTTGGCAAAAGATCTACAATAGACAATGCAGTTACTGATTTTCCAGACCCAGATTCACCAACGATTGCAACAGTTTCTCCAGCCATTATTGAAAAAGAAACCTCTTCAACTGCCGCTGAACTTTGGCCATCTTGAGAAAATTGAATTGAAAGGTTTTGGATGTCTAGAAGGTTCATTGAAAAACTTTTCTTGGATCAAAAGCATCTCGGACCCCCTCAAAAATAAAAACTAATAGTGACAGCATGATTGTGAATACCATAAATGCTGTGAAACCTAAGTGCGGGGACTGCAGGTTTAGTTTTGCCTGCTGCGATAGTTCACCCAAAGAGGGAGAAGATGACGGCAGCCCGAAGCCAAGAAAGTCCAATCCCGCCAAAGTTGAAATAGCACCCGTTACGATAAAGGGTAAAAATGTGAGTGTTGCAACCATCGCATTTGGCAAGATATGGCGCATCATTATTATCCAATCGCTTACCCCAAGAGCCTCAGCAGCGCGCACATATTCAAAATTGCGTGCCCTAAAAAACTCTGCCCGAATTAAACCAGTAAGTGCCGGCCACCCAAATATAATTGAAAGGGTGGCTAAAAGCCAAAAACTTCTACCTAAAATTGCGGTTAGAATGATTATTACATACAGAGACGGTAAAGCACTAAAGACCTCAAGAAAACGTTGAAATAAAAGGTCTAACCAACCGCCAAAATAACCCTGTATCGCGCCCGCTAATATACCAATGATTGAAGCAAAGATGGTAACTACAAGCGCGAACAGAATTGATAACCTAAATCCATAAATTACACGTGCCAAAACGTCTCGTGTCGTATCGTCTGTTCCAAGCCAGTGTGATGAATCGGGTGGCGATGGTGCCGAGCGGCCCAAATCATTGGGGGTATCATAGCTATATGGCACAATTGGCCAAATCATCCATCCTTGATAAAATCCTTCTACCTCAGAATTCAGTTCTCCATTCGCGATAGCCGACAAATATTTTTCTGGGTCCTCAAAACATAACTCCATCCCACCCGAACGTATCAAACACTGGACTTCTGGGTCACGGTAGGTTGCCTCTGTTTTAAAGTCTCCACCAAACGTAGTTTCAGAATAAAACTGCGTTACTGGTGTGTAAAACTCGCCTCTGTAGCTTACCAAGATTGGCTTATCATTAGCTAAAAATTCTGCGAAAAGACTTAAACCAAACAGAACAGTAAATATCCAAAGAGACCAAACCGCACGCCGGTTTTTTTTAAAATTGTTCAGACGTCGCGCATTAAGGGGAGACAATGCCATTACCCACGAGCCTCAAAATCAATTCGTGGATCAATAAAGACATACATCATATCAGAAAGAATACCGACAAAGAGGCCCAATAACCCAAAGGCAAAGAGGGTGCCAAACATCACCGGATAATCTCGAGTCAATGCAGCCTCAAACCCGAGCCTTCCTAGGCCATCTAGCGAAAATATGGTTTCAATAAATAATGAGCCCCCAAAAAATACCCCAATGAACAGACTGGGAAAACCAGCGATCACAATCAACATGGCATTGCGAAAGACATGTCCAAACAAGACACGATTTTCAGTAAGCCCCTTTGCCTTCGCCGTCACAACATATTGCTTACGGATTTCGTCTAAAAATGAATTTTTTGTCAGTAAAGTCAGTGTAGCAAATCCTGAAATGACAGACGCAAAAATTGGCAAAGCCATATGCCAAAAATAATCGCCAATCTTTCCTAATATTGTGAGATCTTCCCAACCGTTGGAAGTAAGCCCTCTCAATGGAAATATCTGCCAATAAGATCCACCGGCAAAGAGTACTAAAAGCATGATTGCAAATAGAAACGACGGAATTCCATAACCAATTACAATTAAAGCACTGGTAATTGTGTCAAAAGTACTGCCATCGCGAATGGCTTTACGTACACCAAGTGGAATGCAAACCAAGTAGATTAATAATGTCGACCAAAGGCCTAATGAAATTGAAACTGGCATTTTTTCTAAAACTAAGTCGGTGACCTTAATTGAACGGAAATAGCTCTCCCCAAAATCAAAGCGCAAATATTTCCACATCATGTTCAAAAATCGTTCGAGTGGTGGCTTGTCTAACCCAAACTCACGTTCTAGTTGCTCTATATACTCTGCCGGTAAACCACGAGCTCCAGCATAGCGGTCACTCGTTTCATTAGTATCTATACCAGCGTCACCACCACCCGTAATTGCAGCGAATACATCGCCCTCACCCTCCAGCTGTGCCAAAACCTGCTCTACGGGACCACCTGGTACAAATTGAATCAAAGCAAAGTTGACAATCATAACCCCCAAAAGGGTTGGAATAATCAGTAGAAGCCGCCGGACAATATAAGCACCCATCCTAGTTCAGCACACCTGCAGCCTTAAGTTTTGAACCTTTTTGGGAATTATACCACCAAAAATCCATTTCTCCTAAAGCATATGGCGGTAGTGGGTCTGGATGTTCATACTGATCATAGTATGCCACTGTATGGACACTCTTAAACCACTGTGGGATCCAGAAACGCTTCGCTCGCAACACTCGGTCTAAAACTCTAATGCGGTGATTAAGTTCTTCTTTATTTTCAGACCTAACTACCAAATCAATCAAGGCATCCACAGCCGGATCAGACAAACCCATTAAATTACGACTACTCTCATCCATTGCCTTCGTACCAAAATATTGCTCAAGCCCTGATGAAGGCTCTAAAGACATCCGCATGCTATGTGTGGTTACATCAAAATCAAAAGAACGTGAACGCTCCATTTCTTGTGCCGGATCAACCCGATTAAGACGAGCATCTATTCCCAGTGACTTCATATTTTCAATCATCGGGTTTGTAATTCTGTCAAAAGCCGGGGAGCTGTCTAAGACCTCAAGAGTGAACGCCTGTCCATTTTTTTCACGCATACCAGAATCATTAACCAACCACCCAGCCTCATCCAACAAAGCCGATGCCTTGCGTAAGTTTTTACGATCGAGTTGGCGTAGTCCGGAGACTGGAGCCATTACAGCAGGCTCAGTCAAAACATTCACGTCAAGTAAACCCTTATCTACAAGACCCTGCAGAATAGATAATTCTTTACCTTTGGGTACGCCAGAAGCTTCTAAATTTGAATTACCCCAGAAGGAATTAACACGATCATAAAGCCCGTAAAATAACTGCTCGTTAGACCATTCAAAATTAAACATCATGGACAAGGCCTCGCGAACGAGAGGATCCTTGAACTTGTCACGCCGAAGATTGAAGACATAGGCTTGTGCTTGAGCTAGGTTTCCATTTGGCAACTCTGTTTTCACCACATGACCATTTTCAATAGATCCAAAATCATAGGAAGTTGCCCATTGTTTTGAACTATTTTCGGATCTAAATGTGTATACTCCTCCTTTAAAACCCTCAAAAGCTGCAGCAGAATCTGCAAAATACTCTATCCGAAGACTGTCAAAGTTGTTGCGGCCAACGTTAATGGGAATATCTTCGCCCCAAAAATCGTCACGTCGGACATAAATAACTCGTTCATTAATCTCGTAGGAATCCAAGACGTAAGGACCAGTTCCTATAAAGGGCGTCAGTGTGGACTCATCCAAGCGCGCACCCGTATCTTCAAACCAGGCCTTAGAAAATACTGGAATCCCTCCGGCCAAGTCGATTACGTCACGGCGAGGTGCATCCTCCGCAAAGGTGAACTTTATTTTAAAGGGATCAATTACATCGATAGTCTCCACCATTCCAGAAACGGCGGCCCGATATGACGGTATGCCTTGATCCATGAATAGTTCAAAAGTGAACTTTACATCATCAGCAGTTAATCTCGACCCATCTGAAAAAGTTATATCTTCACGAAGGTTAAATATGGCCCAATTACGGCTTTCCGGGTATTCTAAGGTTTTACACAAGTAGCAATATGAAGAAGTTAAATCATCTGCAAAACTGGTCAAGATTGTTTCGTAAGGAGCAGAAGAAAGCGATGCCGAATTTCCTTTGCGGGCATAACCGTTAAAACTGTCAAATGTACCAAAGCCCCACTGAGAAATTTCGCCCCCTTTGGGCGCTGTCGGGTTCACGTATTCTAGATGTGCGAAATCAGCAGGATACTTCAAATCACCAAAAAATGAGTAGCCATGGCTCACGGTGACAGGGTCACTGTCATCCGCAACCACAAAATTGGCGCCAAAGGTCATCAATATCATTGAAGCTAAGAAATATTTTACTAAAGGTTTAGTCATTAGCACATCCTCTTTAAAGCGCAGATAACTTTCTACGATTGATAGTAACTTAGCCCAATTTTAAAATTTGCGAAGTATTTTGTTAACGAGCTTAACGCCTTTATGGCTTAACTCCATTAACATTTCAAAAATTATATATTTAGGGTCGGAAAGGGCTATAGAAATTGGCCCAACATCAGTCACCGGCAGGTTTCACTTTACCGGCCATAAAATATAAACTTACTCACTAATTGTTGTAAGATACGCTATCAAATTAGCGCGATCTTGCGGTTTCGAAATACCGTTAAAGCTCATTTTAGTACCAGGCGCGTATTTTGAAGGCTTCTTAAGAAACCCATTTAAGTTTTCAGGGCTCCATATTTTTGCAACCGCAACCAAGCTTCCCGAATAACTAAAATCTGCAATCGAGCCAACAGCCCTGCCAACGACCCCATACAGATGAGGCCCAACACCATTCGCCCCAGTTTTAAGTTTATGGCAGGCGCCACACTTTTTGAAAGTTTTTTGTCCCTTTGACAGGTCCGCCAATAATAACAATTCTTCGATAGCTGGCTCCTCTTGGATTGCAGCCCCCTCAACCGGGCCAGCATCAATTTCTATCCAAGCGATTCCATGATCCTCACCGTGGTGGGCCGGGCTATAAATTTTGTCAGCAATCCAGCCACCCAGCACTAAAACTAACAACGCCATACAAAAGGCACCGGCTATTTTGGTCAAGGTCATAGTGTCGAACATGTCGCTATCCGTGTATTCAAATTGTTATTCCTCCTCTAATCCCTTCCCCCCATGCCGCGCAAGGTGTAGTTAGCGCGACTAAACGACCTTTTTATGAATAAACGTCTCAGGAGACATCAAATGGCTAAAAAAATTGCCTTCCAGGGTGAATTAGGTGCTTATTCACATGAAGCCTGCATTGTGGCGCGGCCCAACCATACACCATTACCTTGTCCAACATTTGAAGATGTTATAAACGCCGTACGCTCTGGCTCTGCAGAATTTGCAATGTTACCTGTCGAAAATACAACTTATGGACGGGTTGCAGACATTCATAGACTTCTCCCCAAAAGTGGCTTGTTTATTAACGACGAAGTATTTGTCCGCGTACGCATCAATCTTTTGGCTTTACCAGGGGTTAAGTTATCAGATGTGAAAGTTGCACGCGGCCATCTTGTAATTTTACCACAATGTAAGACGTTCCTCGATGCTAACAAAATTCGTGGTGAAGCCGCAGCAGACAATGCAGGCGCGGCCGCTGATATCGCAGCGTCAAACGAGCGAGACGCCGCAGCTTTAGCGTCTGAGCTAGCTGGCGAAATTTATGGTTTAAATGTTTTAAAGAAGGATGTTGAGGATCTGTCACATAATACGACTAGGTTTTTAATCATGTCGGCTCGAAACGATCTTGATCGCCGAGGTGACGCAATGTTGACCAGTTTTGTGTTTCAAGTCCGTAACATTCCAGCTGCATTATATAAGGCAATGGGTGGATTTGCTACCAACGGAATAAATATGACAAAATTAGAAAGCTATATGGTCGGCGGCACTTTCACCGCGACACAGTTTTATGCAGATATTGACGGCCATCCTGATGATCCAGCAGTTCAACTCGCATTTGAAGAATTATCGTTCTTTACTGATATGGTGCACGTACTTGGTACCTATCCCGCCAGTGGGACCAGACCGGCTTAGTTTTATCAAATAATTATATTTTGATGAGGCGGATAAATAAAAGCGTTAAAAAATTTCAATCCATGACTATTTTAGAGTGTCTGCTAGCCAATTTTCTATAAGGAAATGTGCTATCGCTCCTGATCTTGCTGGCTTTATTTTAGGATGTATACCCTCAAAAACGTCCAACATCTCTTCACGGCTAACCCATAACGCATCCTCAATTTCATTTGAGTCAATATTAATATCCATATTTAATGCCTGGCCCTCGCACCCAAACATTAATGACGCTGGAAATGGCCAGGGCTGGCTGGTTAGGTAGCCCACAGATCCAACACGGATACCAGATTCTTCAAAAACTTCTCGCCTTACTGCAGCTTCAAGAGTCTCTCCCGGTTCAACAAAGCCTGCTAAAAGAGAGTACATTCCATCTGGCCAAGCATGTGACCGCCCCATGAGCAAACTATTCCCATGCGTAATCAACATAATCACAACTGGGTCAGTCCGCGGGAAGTGTGTTTTTTTACATTCCGTACACGTGCGTTGCCATCCAGCCATTTCAATCGTCGAAGGGTGCCCACAGGCCGCACAAAAACTATGTCCTCGGTGCCATTCCAATATACCCCGTCCAATTACAGCCAATTCGGCATCTCTGGTTGACAGCTGTGTCATGATACTCCGTAATTCCCCAAAGTATTCATCATTAACTAAAGTAGGATGCGTTTGTATGGAGGGGTCTAAAAATTCGTTTAAAGTATCCGGTAACTCTTCTGGTATCCATGTTGATACATCCACTAAAAAAAGGGGTTTATTCTTCTCACTTAAGCCCAGAAAAATTAATGGACTAGATTGATGTTCTAAAATGCTGTGATCCAAATCGATCCAAGCAAGTCCCAAACTCTGATCATCTTTTTCTCTCAACAAGGGCTTGCCACGCCAGAACAAAGTGACCCTGACATTATTTTGAGCGCGCAGCACCACTTGTGACTCTGCATTTCGCAGTTCTGAAGCACGGTTAAGTGCGGAACTTCCAAATGTTACTGATTCTGCGTGGTCCATAATTAGGTTCCTCTAGGCTTATATTTTATTTACATTCAATTCGTCTGCAGGACGAATTGCAATGTGATTTTCAAACCTCTATAGAGAAACTGAGGGGTTGGCGCGGGCAAGTGCCTCGCCAACCTGGTCAGATCCGGAAGGAAGCAGCCACAACGAGCCCCACTTGGGTCGATGTCCAACCTCTCACTTCGGCCACTACATCTTAGCTGGCTAAATGATGTTTTATGAACCGCGTTTTCTGGACCAACACAACCCAAACATGTACCGTGGTCACAAGATTCGAAGGAACGTCATGACCGAAGCACCTGCTTATCAAGTTCTAGCGCGAAAATACCGGCCAGAGACGTTTGCCGACCTAGTTGGGCAGGATGCCATGGTGCAGACACTGCGCAATGCTTTTGAGGCCGACCGTATTGCCCAAGCTTTTTTAATGACGGGCATAAGAGGCACCGGCAAGACAACTACTGCTAGAATAATTGCCAAGGGTATGAATTGCATTGGAGTGGACGGTAAAGGTGGCGCGACAGTTGATCCTTGCGGTGTGTGTGAGAATTGTACTTCGATAATGGCAGGACGCCATGTCGACGTTCAGGAAATGGATGCAGCCAGCCGCACGGGTGTTGGTGATATTCGTGAAATCATAGATTCTGTTGCCTATCGTGCCGCTTCAGCACGCTATAAAATATATATAATTGATGAAGTCCATATGTTGTCAACAAATGCGTTCAACGCTTTATTGAAAACACTCGAGGAACCACCCGCACATGTAAAATTTATTTTTGCAACAACGGAGATCCGCAAGGTACCCGTTACAGTCCTCTCACGCTGTCAGCGCTTTGACCTCCGCCGAATAGAACCTGAGGTGATGATTTCCCTACTCAGAAGGGTAGCCAGAGCAGAGGAAGCTGACATATCAGATGAGGCATTAGGCCTAATCACAAGGGCATCTGAGGGGTCGGTCCGAGATGCGCAATCCTTGCTGGATCAGGCAATTTCACATGGAGCAGGCCAAACTACTGCAGAGCAAGTGCGAACCATGTTGGGGCTCGCCGATAGAGGCAGAATTTTAGACTTATTTGATTTGATACTTCGAGGTGATGCAGCTGGCGCATTAGGCGAGCTGTCAGGACAATATGCTGATGGAGCCGACCCTATAGCTATTTTACGTGACTTGGCAGAAATAAGTCACTGGATCAGCGTAATAAAAATAACTCCAGGTGCCGCGGACGACCCAACGGCCTCGCCAGATGAACGCAATCGGGGCCTTCTAATGGCCGACGCATTACCGATGCGGATATTGACCCGTATATGGCAAATGCTTTTGAGCTCACTTGAAGAGGTAGCTCGCGCACCAAATAGTATGATGGCTGCAGAAATGGCAGTGATCCGTCTCACCCATGTTGCAGATTTACCAACACCAGATGAACTAATTCGCAAGTTGAACAATACAACTATGCCTCCAGCTACAAATCCTAAAACGGTTAACCTGTCGGCGGCAACAACCGTTTTGGAGCCAAAGCCTACACAAGCAGAAACCAAAAATTTTGTTGATCAAAAAATAACCAGCACCTCTTATTTACAATCTAATTCTGAGGCAACGGTTCGCATAGCTCAACCCATTGTGAATACCTTAGTGCAATTTTCCACATTTGAAGACGTCCTCAATCTTATCCGTGATCACCGAGATATTAAGCTCCTCGTAGATGTAGAAACCACCTTGAAACTAATAAGTTATTCTCCAGGGCGAATAGAATTTGAACCTACAGGCAGTGCACCAAAAGATTTAGCCCAGCGCCTAGGCAGTAGACTACAGACTTGGACCGATAAACGTTGGGCCGTATCGGTTGGTTTAGGAGGAGCAGACACAATTGCCGAAAAACGTGACGAAGCGACAAATGCCTTAAAAGATCAAGCTAAAAGCCACCCGTTCGTGCAAGCAGTTTTCAATGCCTTCCCCAAAGCTCAAATCCTTGAAATACGCACACCACAAGATGTGGCTAACTTAGCGCAAGTTGACGCGCTGCCAGAGGTAGAAGATGAATGGGACCCGTTTGATGACAATTAAGTTTAAAAAAATATAAGTGAGGTAACAAAATGTTAAAAGGTCTTGGTGGGCTTGGTGATATGGCCAAAATGATGAAAACTGCACAAGAGATGCAGGGTAAAATGACCCAAATGCAGGATGATTTGGCTAACATCAGCATTACTGGTGAGAGTGGAGCGGGATTGGTAACTGCTACTACAAATGCGAAGGGTATTCTGACAAGCTTGGATATTGATGCCAGTATTTTTAACCCAGATGAAAAGGAAGTGGTTGAGGATCTTATTCTGGCAGCCGTAAAAGATGCACAGGCTAAAGCGGCTAACCGCTCTGCATCAGAGATGCAGCGGCTGCAAGAAAGCCTAGGATTACCTGCCGGTATGAAACTACCCTTCTAGGCATAGGCAGTCGAAAAGTAGCTTGTGAATACCAAAATTTACACGCACGGTGATCCGTATGAACCACACTTCCAAAGATTTAGAGCGCCTTATCGAATTGATGGCCAAGCTGCCAGGACTAGGCCCTCGTTCGGCGCGACGTGCTGTACTTCACATGGTCAAAAAAAGAGCCTTAATAATGGCCCCTTTAGCTGATGTTCTGGCGGAGGTGGCAAAAACGGTTCGTGAGTGTTTGAACTGCGGAAATATTGGCATGTCAGACAGCTGTGATATTTGTAAAAACCCAGCACGGGCCAATGGAGAGATTTGCGTAGTGCAGGACGTCTCCGATCTTTGGGCAATGGAGCGATCAAATATTTTTAAGGGCCGATACCACGTTTTGGGCGGGACACTCTCCGCACTGGACGCCATTGGACCGGATGAACTAAGGATCCCACGTCTATTAAAGAGAGTTTTTGAGGAAGAAATTACTGAGGTCATTTTAGCACTTAACGCAACAATTGACGGCCAAACGACAGCACATTACATCACGGATCAACTACGTAACGTGAAGGTGAGCACTCTCGCTCAAGGCGTACCTATTGGCGGTGAATTGGATTATTTAGACGATGGAACCATCATAGCTGCGCTTAAAGCTCGTAAAACTCTTTAATATTATTATTTCAGAACTGGCTTTTGACAAAAGCTAATGAAAAAAGCGCCAAGTTAAACGCAACTTAAATTTAGAAACCCTGTCTTTAACTACTCTTTATCGTCACTTGGCAAATTAAAGAAACTTTCAGCATCCAACAAATCACCATGAGACTCCTCCTCCTCTTTGGGCGCGTCGGCGAGAGTAAAGGTTTCCAGACCTGAAATGGCGGCTGGAATACGAGGCTCGTCAGGCATGCCCAAACTTTGTTCAGTACTTACTAATTTTCGTCGTTCATCATCAGACATTACATCATCATCACCAGGTTTCTTGGCATTTGCTTTTTGAACTAAAGCATCTAGCTCTGACTGCCGACAAAGTCCGAGTGCGACCGGATCAATTGGATCAATATTTGTAATATTCCAGTGGGTCCGTTCCCGGATTGCCTGGATAGTAGGCTTAGTCGTGCCGACCAGCTTAGAAATTTGCCCATCTGTAAATTCTGGGTGAAACTTAACCAACCATAATATAGACGCAGGCCGGTCCTGGCGTTTTGACAGAGGTGTATAGCGTGGACCCCGGCGCTTCTCTTCACCAACGGCCGCGGCGTTAAATTTTAGTGCAAGTTTGTGGAGTGGATCTGACTGTGCGGAATTAATCTCTTCTTGCGTCAGCTGATTATTACTGATTGGATCAAAGCCCTTTACACCCATTGCAACATCACCGTCAGCAATTCCCTGAACTTCAAGCTCATGCATTTCTACAAAATCCGCTATTTGCTTAAAACTAATTGTGGTATTGTCCACCAGCCACACTGCAGTAGCCTTTGCCATAATTGGTTTTGCCATTTCAACCTCCATCTAAACCTTTATCCCAAACACAACTTTCTCAACGCCTAGCGGCGGTCCCGGGTCTTAGCGGGACGAGTTACCATTTTTGGGAAACTTGAAAAGGCTATAATCTGTAAACTCCGAAAGGGAAACCCCCATGCTCTGCTTGTTTTTCATACTGCATTTTTCAAAATTTTGAGAATTTAGAAACTCATTCAGGGTCTTTGTGAAGCCTTTTTTAAATTTTCTTGATTTTGGCGTTGTTACTTACCTTTAATTCTTTAATTTATTATACAATATAACCAATAATTTGAAAAGATTTAGGATCTCCCCATGATTGAGAGAATTGGAACCACCCCGCGGGCTAGTAAGATTGTGAAACATAATGGGGTTGCTTACCTTTCAGGCCAAGTAGCCGAAGGCGAAACAATAGAGATCCAAGTAAAGGCTTGTTTAGACAAGATCGATGCCTTGCTACTGGAAGCTGGAAGCACCCGCAAAAAAATACTTCGAGCAACAATTTGGCTTTCAGATATGAATTATTTCATTGGGTTAAACGAAGTTTGGAACGATTGGGTTCCAGAGGGGTTTGCTCCCGCACGTGCATGTGGTGAGGCAAAGTTGGCCCGCGATGAGCTAATGGTGGAGATAATTGTAGATGCGGCCTATGATTGATTAGGTTCAACAGAGCCTCTCACGTTCCTTATTATCTAGCTTTCCAATAAGAGCTAAGGACGAAAACTCTTCCATTAGAGTATTAGATTTTTAGAACTATTTTTCCAATATGTTCACTAGTTTCCATACGCGTATGTGCTCTTGCAGCCTCTGCTAGAGGGAATTCACTGTCCATAATTGGTGCGATCCGTCCGGAAGCCAAATGAGGCCAAATATGTTTTTGCAACCCTTCAGCTATACGCTGTTTTACCAAATCATTTTGTGGCCGCAGAGTGGAGCCAGTGATTGATAATCGGCGTGTCATCATTTGTGCTAGATTAAGATCTGCCTTGGCACTTTCAAGGAACGCTATTTGTACTAAGCGTCCGTCATCTGCCAATGATTTTAAGTTTCGTTGAATATAAGTGCCACCAACCATATCCAAAATCACATCCACGCCACCATAAACCTGCAAAACGTCCTCAAAAATTTCATTGTGATAATTTATTACTCTCTCCGCGCCCAAGTCTTTACAAACTTGGCATTTTCTTTCAGACCCGGCTGTCGCAAAGACCCGAGCTCCAAAAAGGTGAGCCATTTGGATTGCAGTGGTACCAATCCCGGAAGAACCGCCATGAACCAGGAACTTTTCTCCCGCCTTTAAGCCACCCCTTTGAAAAAGGTTTGAATATACTGTAAAAAAAGTTTCTGGCAGACATGCTGCTTCTTTCAGAGATAAGCCTTTAGGTACGGGCAGGCAGTGCAGTGAGGGAGTAACCGCATACTCTGCATAGCCACCACCAGGAAGTAGGGCACATACTTCGTCGCCAACTTTCCACTCAAAGACACCCGACCCAATTGCTGAAATTATGCCCGCACCTTCCAGACCAGGCAAATCACTGGCCCCTTTTGGTGGATTGTAGGATCCAGATCGCTGCAAAACATCAGGGCGATTGATCCCAGCGTAGGCCAATTTAATTAAAACTTCCCCTTGCCGAGGTATCGGTATTGGGCGCTGCTTAACCTGCAAAACCTCTGGGCCACCCGCCCCTGTTATTTCTATTACAGTCATGGGGGCCATACCAATAATCCTTCAAAACAAAATGATTTAAACTTTTGGTGAGTAGCCAGGAAGGTCCTCATCCCAACGGGGACGCTCAATTTTATCCAAAAGCCAGATTGGCCCCGCCAAAGCAGAACTTAAAATTTTACTTCTTTTAATATGACTTTTGGCAGTTTCAATTTGCATAATATTCTCAATTCGGCGATCCAGGAAGGCCCATGTATCTTCATGAGCAGGGCTCTCATCGCCCAGCCAAAAAAGGACAGTTGCCGTATAAACTGTGCCCAACGTTACACGCTTGGTGTACCAATTAACGTCTGATGACGTATCGCCCAAAGCATTCCAGATATGATCCGCAGTCTCCCATATAAGCTTCGCACCATCAGCAGCAAAATTTGGCAGCGCAAACAGCGAGCTTCCGCGTCGGACAACCTCTTTATCCTTTATAGTCTCGAGCCTAAGACGCACCGCTAGTGTAACTTTTGATCTAATATTGAGGGAACCAGTATCAGCAGCATTGTAGGCAGCTACCATTTCTTTGTCACCTGTACGATGAAAAGTAACAGCCAAGTCCACAGCACCTCTTGGCGCTACCGCGGCGGCAAGACTTGGGCTCATACGCAAATCATTTACAGCCTGGTCAAAGCTGACTTGAGACCATCCATCAAAGGCTACATGAGGTAAAATAGCATTTACAAGATTAGATTTTTGTAAATTTAATGACATATAATAGTTCCACACTGTGTGATTAAATCAAAAAAAATTAGGACTAAATTACAAGTTCAGAAGTACACTACAATGCCATTTAAAACCAGACAAAGATTGAAATCTGGCAATATGGTATCAATGAAACTCGTTATTTTGAGAAAAACATACTGAAGTGTCTAAATGACATTACAATTTAGGATATGACCACCATAAAATTTTTAACATTTATAACTTCGCTGCTTTTCAAACCTTGCGCATTACTTTTAAACTAATGAGTAATTCAAACCCTAATTTCATTTGCGCGACAAAGACTGGGAATTATTTCCCATACTTAAAAAAGTCTGATTTTTATTAGATCTCAGTTCATGAGTTTATCGCAAATCAACTGCGCAGGACTCCCCCAGTCGCTGTGGTAACTTTTTCAACTATTTTTGTAACGACGGCCTCAATCTCAATATCTGTTAGAGTGGCCTCTTTCGGTTGCAAACGGACGGTCAGGGCCAAAGACTTCTTACCCTCGGCAAGCGTGCCCCCACTGAATTCATCAAACACTCTGACTTCATCAATTAAAACCTTATCCACGCCCTTGGCGGCATTGACTAGTGTGACCGCCTCCACAGTTTCATCTATTACAAATGCAAAATCACGTTCGACCGCTTGGAAGGCTGTAGTACGAAGCGCTGCCCGGGTCGCAGACTTTACTTTTGGCGTTGGTATATTTTCAGTGTGAATAACAAAAGCAACCACTGGACCCTTTACTTCTAGGCTGGTCAAAATTTTTGGATGAATTTCTCCAAATCCGGCTAATGAGTTTTTTCCAAGCACCATTTTAGCTGACCGAACTGGATGCCACCAATCGGACAAGCCGCGATTGAATTGTACCTTTGACGGTGCGCCCATAGCGTTTAATGCCACTTCAGCATTTGCCTTTGCATCATAAAGATCGACTGAGCGACGCGTGCCGTGAACGTCCTTAGGACCTGTATGACCAACTAAAATGCCACAAGCTAAGGTCTCTTGATCTTCTGGCTCCCCACCATGCCAAACTGGCCCAACTTCAAACAGAGCCATATCCAGTATACCGCGAGCTTGGTTGCGCGCAGCGGCCTGTAACAGTGCCGGTAATAAGGACGGCCGCATATGACTCATTTCCGAACTAATAGGATTTGCCAGCATAGTCGCGTCAGTACCACCTCCAAATAACTTTGCAGAAACTTCATCAATAAAGCTATAGGTGACACATTCGTTATAGCCTAAAGCCGCAATTACCCGTCGTGCAATCTGTTCCCGGTTTTGTTGCAAAGTTAGAACTTGTTTTTGAACACCCAAATGAGGGCGCGCGAAAGGTTTACCCACAAGCTTAGAGAGCGATGCAACGCGCGCAACTTCTTCCACTAGATCAGCTTCACCCATGACATCAGGACGCCAACTTGGAACATGTGCGACATCATTCTCCAGACGAAAGCCAAGGTCTTTTAGAGTCGCGCGCTGCGACCTATCAGAGATTTCCATGCCCACTAATGACTGCACCCTGCCCGCGTCGAACTTGTAAGAACGTGAAGTGTCAGGCACTTTACCAGCTTGCACCAAATCAGAAGCCTCACCACCTGCATAATCTACAATCATGCGCACTGCAGCCTCAAGGCCTAATGGGGTAAAGGCAGGGTCAACACCACGTTCAAAGCGGTACCGGGCGTCAGAATTAATTTTCAATGCTCTGCCAGTATAAGCGATTTGGACGGGGTCCCAATAAGCAGATTCAACAAAAACATTTACTGTTTCATCCGTACAGCCTGTTTCAGTTCCACCCATTATACCAGCAATGCTTGTCGGCCCGTTATCATCACTAATGATAATTTGACCACCTTCCAACGTATAGTTTTTATCATCTAGAGCTAAGATTTTTTCTCCACCCACTGAACGATGAACCCGCAGGTTTCCAATAATCTTGTCTGCATCAAAAACGTGCAGTGGCCGATTACTGTCAATTGTGAAGAAATTAGTCACGTCGACAAGAAAGCTTATTGGACGGAGGCCAACCGCAATTAATGCTTGCTGTAGCCACGTGGGGCTTGGGCCATTCTTCAGACCCCGGATCAGTCGCCCACAAAATACTGGGCAACCATCTAGTGTATCCTTGTCGATCGCCACCATGAGTTTAGAGGTAAAATTTGCAGGTACTGGAATAACTTCACGAAGCCTTAAAGTCCCTAGTCCACGCGCAGCAAGGTCACGAGCAATGCCACAAACACCCAGTGCGTCTGGCCGATTGGGAGTGATAGCTATCTCAATCACAGGATCCACTCGCGCAGGATCATTTAAAGCTAACCAGTCAGAAAAGCTCTGACCCACTTCTCCTGAAGCCAACTCTATGATACCGTCATGCTCATCGCTAAGTTGCATCTCGCGTTCAGAGCACATCATGCCATAGCTTTCTACACCACGAATTTTACCAATACCAATAGTCGTATCGATCCCGGGCACATAAACCCCAGGCTTGGCAACCACTACATTAATACCTGTGCGGGCATTAGGAGCACCACAGATTATCTGTGTCATGCCTGCATCCGTTAGCACCTGACAGACGCGGAGTTTATCTGCATCCGGATGCTTTGATGTCTCTGTAATTTTCCCTATTGTGAACGCAGCCAATCTGTCAGCAGGGTTTGTAACCTCTTCGACCTCTAAGCCAAGGTCAGTCAGCGCGTAGGTGATATCATCCAAAGATGCATCAGTTTCAAGATGGTCTTTCAACCACGATAATGTGAATTTCATACGAGGACACCCTGGTAGTCAGAATTGCATTATTGCGTTAGGCGAATACTGTCATTTATATTTTCAGGTAACAAATAAATTTTATTAACGGCTCAAACCACTTACCAAACCTGGCTTATCAAGTGCGTTAAACCCATAGTGACGCAACCATCGAAGGTCGCTATCAAAAAATGCTCTCAAGTCTGGAATTCCGTACTTCAACATAGCAATCCGATCAATACCGAGGCCAAAGGCAAACCCTTGATAAACTGTAGGATCAATGCCACCCGCATGAAGAACCTTTGGGTGCACCATACCACTTCCCAAAATTTCCATCCAGTCGTCGCCTTCCCCTATTTTAAGCTGGCCGCCCGACCAATTGCATCTAATATCAACTTCGGCAGAAGGTTCCGTAAACGGAAAGTGCGACGCTCGAAAACGTAACTCTACATTGTCCACTTCAAAAAAGGCTTTTACAAACTCTTCCAGACACCACTTAAGGTTGGCCATTGATACATCAGTATCAACAGCTAATCCCTCGACTTGATGGAACATAGGCGTGTGTGTTTGGTCATAGTCAGCACGGTAAACCCGACCAGGACAAATTATTCTTAAAGGTGCTCCAATTTTTTCCATTGACCGGATCTGTACGGGGCTGGTGTGAGTCCGCAAAACATGGGGAGGTCGGTTATCATCTTGATCGCGATAGGTATAAAATGTATCCATTTCCGCGCGCGCAGGATGATGCCCCGGAATGTTAAGCGCATCAAAATTATACCAGTCACTCTCTATTTGAGGACCTTCGGCTACAGAAAAACCCATATCAGCAAAAATTTCGGTCACCTCACCCCAAACCTGTGAGATAGGATGTATTGAACCTTGGCGGGCCAAACGAGCTGGGAGCGTTACATCGAGCCACTCACCTTTAAGTCGTTCCTCCAGGGCCGCATCAGAAAGTGAGCTTTTTCGCGCAACAAGTGCGGAATTAACTTCATCTTTCAAAGCATTTAAAGCCGGCCCTGCCTCCTGTCGTTCTTCCGGCGTCATTTTACCTAATGATCGCATTCTTAGGCTTATTTCACCTTTTTTTCCAACAGCTTGAACACGTAAATTCTCAAGCGAAGCTTCATCTGTGGCTCCAGAAATTAAACTTAAATATTTCTCGCGCAGATCTTCCATCAGATCCTCCAAAATTTATTGTGTTCTCTGCTATCGAGATTATGTCTCCCGAGCAATAGGACTACACTTTTTATCCCGGGGAAACTGGTTCTATGGAAGTATTTTTGAATAATTAAAAAAATCTGGTGGGATCTGCTACGCTTAAGCACCCTTCCATCGCCGCAACATCCAGTACCATTGTTCAGGACAGTTCAAGATACGGTTTGACAGGCTGTCATTGAATGCACTCGTCATCGTTACGCTATCTGTGTGTGGTATGGCTTCCTCAAATTCAACATCAAACTGGCTACCATCTCCTGTACGCGTGCCATACGCTGGCACCATTGGCAGATCATATTTCAGGGCCAGCTGCGCAGCGACCAGGGATGTAAGAGCGTGTCGCCCCAAAAATGGTATTCGCGCGCCATCAGGGTATTTTTCATCTAACAAGATAGCAATGAAGCCACCCTGCCGAATGTGCCGGACCAGTGCGCGAGTTCCGATTTGGCCTGTTGCAAGTATTGGCTTACCACCAGCCTCAATACCAGCGTATAAGCGACGTTCATAATGCCGATTGGTCTGCGGACGATACACCGCACCAGTTTCCATATCGCGGGCCTTGAGCGCAGCACGGACTGCCTCCCACTGCCCAAAATGCCCAGAAACAATTAATGCACCTTTTCCCTCGGCCTTGGCCTTAAATAATGCCTCCAACCCAGGTCCAGAAACCGAATGCCGATCTTGAAGCGTCTGAAACTCTGCGCAATGAAAAATTTCAAACAAAGTGCGGCCCATGTTACGCCCCATATCTCGGCAAAGAGATAGTCGCTTTGATCGAGGCATGTCCGGATATACATTGGATAATTCACGTTCAACACGACGACGGGCGATTGGAAAATAACGAACAACAAGTCCAACCAAAGCCCCTAACGCGCGAGATCGTCGATCAAATGCGCGCCCACGAGACACTGATAATGCCGACAAAAGCGGAATATAGCGAATGTGATGCCAAAGACTGTTGAAAATACGAAATACCATCTACGTCGTATGATCCAATTACCTTGGAGGGCCAAGCATAAAATTTGATTTCTTTTATGCTGTTTATGACTCGGACGGTATTTTCTTGCCAGTATTATAAATCTGTCAAACAAAGTCACTGAATTTATAGCTTAGAATTTTACTGTTTAACTAACAAATAAATGCTGCTTAAAAAGAAAAACAGCCTGAAGATTACTCCCCAAGGCTGCCTTTAAAATTCAATATATGACTTTCTAAACCAACGCCGCCTGAGCTTTGGTCACGATAGCGCTAAACGCATCTGGTTCGTTTACGGCTAAATCAGCCAGAACCTTTCGATCAACTTCTACACCCGCCAAAGAGAGTCCATTAACAAACCGGCTGTACGACAATGTAGCATCGTGACTACGGCAGGCAGCATTTATTCGCTGGATCCACAAGCTCCTAAAATTACGCTTCCTAACCTTCCGGTCACGGGTCGCATATTGGTTCGCTTTATCAACAGCCTGTGTGGCTGTTTTAAATACATTTTTTCGAGCGCCAGAATATCCCTTGGCAGCTTTAATAATTTTTTTATGACGAGCGTGGGTTACTGTACCACCTTTTACACGTGACATCTCTGCAAACCTCCTTAGTGATCGTAGGGCATGTAGCTCTTGACAATTTTGGCGTCAGGAGCGGACAGAGTGGTCGTGCCGCGGGCGTCACGAATGAATTTGCGGGAGCGTTTGATCATTCCGTGGCGTTTGCCGGCCTGACCTGCCATGACCTTTCCGGTCGCGGTCACTTTGAACCGCTTTTTGGCGCTAGACTTAGTCTTCATTTTGGGCATTTCGATCTCCTATTTTAGAACGTCCGCGTACGACTCGGCATGCCACTTAGGCCGGTCCCACGATAGAAACCTGTGTCTATGCAGGTTTAATAGTAAGAGCAAGTAGCTTTTCTTGCCATAAAATCATCTATTATAATTTTGAATTATCTAACTTCTTTATAGCTCAAAACTAAAGATTAATTAACCGTCCGGCTCTGATCGGTAGATCAGCCGTTCTTCACAAGGTGCAACACGTAAAATGTTGGTAGTACCAGCTTGATTAAATGGGACACCAGCTGTCACCGCTATTTGATCCGATTTATCAGCATAGCCTTGAGATACCGCTGCACGCACAGCGGCTACCACCGCCATTTTAAAGCGATCTACTGGACCAGTGATTACACAGTTTGTACCCCAAGTTAGGCTTAGGCGACGCGCAGTATCGATGTTAGAAGTCAGCGCTATTATCGGCACCCGAGGCCGTTCACGCGCGGTTAGGCTCGCCGTAGTCCCAGAAAAAGTAAAACAAGCAATTGCTTTTATGTCAGTAGTCTCAGCTATCTCACGAGCTGCGGCAACAATGCTATCTGCAACACTTTTCCCTAGCACTGATCTGCTAGCCTCAATAACCTCTGTGTATGTTGGATCAAGCTCTACTTCGATCGCGACATTATTCATCGTCGTAACAGCTTCCACAGGAAAATCCCCGGCAGCAGATTCAGCCGATAACATAATTGCATCTGTACCTTCATAAATCGAATTTGCGACGTCACTGACCTCAGCACGCGTAGGCACCGGACTCTCAATCATACTTTCTAGCATCTGTGTTGCAACAATAACCGGTTTGGCGGCAGCACGACATTTGCGTACTAATTGCTTTTGAATTGGAGGAACCGCCTGGACTGGCAACTCAACTCCAAGGTCACCACGGGCAACCATTATGCCATCACTAACCTTCAAAATTTCATCAAAGGCATCTACGGCTGCAGGCTTTTCAATTTTGGACATTACAGCCGCTCGACCGTTGATCAACGCTCTCGCCTCATAAACATCTTCCGGGCGTTGAACAAAGGAAAGCGCAAGCCAGTCCACACCCAACTGGCAAGCAAATTCTAAATCAGAGCGGTCCTTTTCTGATAAGGCCTTCAGAGGCAAAAGAACATCTGGGACGTTAACTCCCTTGCGGTTGGAGATCGTTCCACCTGCTAAGACGCTACAATCTGCAAAGTTAGGACCACATTTTATTACTTTTAGCCTTATCTTTCCATCGTTTACCAGAAGCGATGCTCCAACCTCTAAAGCTTGAAAAATTTCAGGATGTGGTAAGTTGACGCGATTGTGGTCACCCTCTAATTCTAGAAGATCCAAACGAAAATTTGCGCTAGTCTCGAGTTCTACTTCTTCATTTTTAAAAACTCCAACACGCAATTTTGGACCCTGGAGGTCCGCCAATATAGCTATTGGGCTATTAAGATCCTTTTCAATTTTTCTAATTATAGCATGCCGGGCCGCAATTTCGGAGTGGTCACCATGTGACATATTAAGTCGAAAAACATCTGCGCCGGCTTGGTGTAGAGCAAGGATCATTTCATAATTACTAGAAGCAGGTCCCAGAGTGGCGACTATTTTTACATTTCTTTCCCGCTTCATTCAGAATAACCCGCCTATTGTTATCGCTACCACTTAATTTCTAAATGACATATTTCACATCCACTCACAACTAAGTTAGTTACCAGTATGACCGATGATGCACCATTTTTCACTACAGGAACCGACCGGAAAGGACCATGGTTAATTGCATGCGACCATGCAAGTAACCATGTGCCTAATGCAGTTAACAATAGCTCTCTAGGGCTAACAAAAGACGACATGCATCGCCATATCGCATATGATCTGGGAGCTAAAGAACTCAGCCAGTCCTTGGGAAATATATTAGATGCACCCGTCCTATGCAGTAATTTTTCAAGGCTAGTCATAGACCCCAACCGTGGAGAAGATGATCCAACCTTGTTAATGAAATTGTATGATGGCACCATTATACCAGGCAATCATAAGTCAGATACCGCTGAGCTTAATAAGCGTATCAGAAATTACTATCGCCCCTACCACCAAGCCTATTCTAAACTAGCCGCAAAAAGGCGTGCAATTCTTGCCGTACATTCCTTCACGCCGCAGCTAAGAGGCCACCCACCTCGTCCATGGGAGGTAGGCGTCCTCTTTGGCCAGGACAGACGCCTTGCTGACGCAGTTATAGCCGGGCTTAGATTGAAGGAAAACTTAATCATTGGGGTCAATGAGCCCTACGCGGGACATTTGCCGGGCGACAGCATAGACCAACACGCTCAAAGCAATAACAAATTAAATGTCTTAATTGAGGTGCGCAATGATTTGATTAAAACTATAAGCGAACAAAATGCTTGGGCGCGTTTTCTCGCACCTGTTTTACAAAAAGCACTGTTAGACGCAGAAGCAAATTTTTAGGAGCAGACCATGGATCCACAAACAAAAATTGAAGTTGAAGCAGCAGCATTTCGTCGGCTGCAGCACCATTTGATTGAATTACGGCCCGACGTCCAAAATATTGATTTGATGAACTTATCAGGTTTTTGCCGCAACTGCCTCTCACGCTGGTATCAAGAAGCGGCAAGTGACAGTGGCATTAACATGACCAAAGACGAAGCCCGAGAAATATTTTATGGAATGCCATTTGCACAATGGAAAGCTGAGTTTCAAACGGAAGTGAGTTCAGCCAAACAGGAAACGTTTTTAAAAAATCATCAATAGTTAACTAGAAAGCTATCAAAAAGTCAAAAATCGAGTGCTATGATTACTCTACTTACCTTGTGACAAAGATGATACGATTTTCTCGGTACCTAGCTTTGCGGATAGCGTCTTATCCTCAGTTTTAGACTGCAATTTTACGACTTTCCTCCAAGTAAATTTCTCTTAAGCGCGTGGCAACAGGTCCTGGCTTTCCACTACCAATGGACCACCCATCAATTTCCACCACCGGCATCACGAAAGCCGATGCTGAAGTAAAAAATGCCTCGTCAGCATCCCGCGCCTCTTCAATAGTAAAAGCACGTTCTTCAACCTCCATTTGAGCTTCGCAAGCAAACCTCAAAACAGCAGAACGAGTGATGCCATGAAGTATTTCATTGGAGAGATGTCGAGTTATAATTTTTCCAGCCTTAACAATGTATGCGTTGTTTGATGTTCCCTCAGTTACATTACCATCTTCAACCATCCAGGCGTCATCACAACCAGCAGCTTTTGCCATCATCTTTCCCATTGACGGGTAAAGGAGTTGAACGGTCTTAATATCTCGACGACCCCAACGTTCATCAGAAATCGAAATCACTTTTATACCTACTTTTGCCAATGGACTATCTGCCAAGCCCGGTTTGTTTTGAGTGAACAAAACAATGGTCGGCGGCGTATCCTTACTCGGATAAACAAAATCTCGATCAGGAGCAGCACCACGGGTGATTTGCAAGTAAATCAAACCCTCCTCGATGCCGTTAGTTCTCACCAATTCACGATGTACTGTCAGAAGGTCTTCTTTTTTTATCGGACTTTGCATATCCAATTCACTCAAAGACCTTGTCAAACGAAGGGCATGCGCTTCAAAGTCAATAAGTTTGCCATCTAATACAGAAGTTACCTCGTAGACCCCATCGGCAAATAAAAATCCACGGTCAAAAATTGAAACTTTTGCCTCATTTTCGGGCATATAAACGCCGTTAACATAAACAGTCCGAGTCATCTTGCTATCCCCACAAAGCTTGCACAGGCGGATGTACGCCCTCTGCATCAAATTTTAAAGCGTGTTCGCGGTCCTCTGCCAATAACAAAGGGCCGTCAAGATCAGTGAATGCCGCACCTTGGGCAACTAGTGTCGCCGGAGCCATGGCCAATGAGCTCCCAACCATGCACCCAACCATAATGCCATAGCCCGCCTCACGTGCTGCGTCTCGCAAGACCAAAGCTTCCGTGAGCCCGCCTGTTTTATCAAGTTTAATGTTAGCGTAGTCGTATTTGCCCTTCATATCTTTTAACGAACTGGTGTCATGACAACTTTCATCAGCACAAACCGGTAGGGGGCGATCCAAGCCTAAAAGTGCGTGATCTTCGGCCGCCGGTAATGGTTGCTCCACCAACTCGACCCCAAGCCGAACCAAATGCGGTGCTAAATCGGAGTAGACCTCAGCACTCCAGCCCTCATTAGCGTCAACGATGATACGAGCCTGCGGCGCTCCACGCCGTACAGCTTCCAAACGTGGCATGTCATCTGGGGTCCCTAATTTAATTTTCAATAGGGGCCTAAATGAATTGAGCCTTGCCTGAGCTTCCATTGAAACTGGGGTATCAAGAGAGAGGGTATAAGCAGTAATTTCAGGACGCAGTGGATCCAATCCAATTATATCTGATACCCGAACACCGGTAATCTTGGCTTCTAAATCCCACAAAGCGCAGTCAACTGCGTTACGAGCCGCGCCGGCAGGTAAAGCCGCCTTTAGGTCAGCCCGCTTTATTGCACCAAGTGATTTAATTTGAGTACTGACCGTTTCGATAGTTTCACCATAACGAGCATAAGGAACACACTCACCCCATCCAACGACTCCATTCTGAGTAATCCTAACAGTGAGTACCTGAGCCTGGGTGCGCGAACCTCGTGAAATCGTAAATACTTGCGCTAAGTTGAATGTTTCTGCTTGCACCGAAATTTGCATTTAGAGCTCCTTACTTTTGCCTAAAGAAACCTGATAAACAGACATTTAGTTATTATTGCCATTCGTAAAAACTTCAAATTCTTGAAAATTTATTGTGCGCTTAGTTTTAGTTAAATAGTCTCCAAGGCTTCTACCAGGCGACCGGCCCCAATCCGGATCGGGTCAACTGTGGGCAGCCCCATGCGTTCTTCAACTTCTGCCAAGTAAGTGATAGCCTCATCAGAACCTAAGTGCTGGGTATTAACCGAAATACCAACAACCTGGCACCCAGGGTTACTCACACGCGCTAGAGGCAAAGCCATGTCACGTAGTTCCTCAAGGGATGGTTGCTGATATTCTGGTAGCCCGCGCATGTGCAAACGAGTGGGCTCATGTCCCAAAATCAACGCATCCGGTTGGCCTCCATGAACTAAAGCCATGGTCACTCCCGAATAGGACACATGAAATAGGCTGCCCTGGCCTTCAATATGATCCCAGTGATCCACATCATTGTCAGGCGTCAAATATTCCACTGATCCAGCCATAAAGTCAGCAACTACGGCGTCTAAAGGTACGCCACCACCAGTAATTAATATCCCTGTCTGACCGGTCGCTCTAAACGTCGACTTCATCCCACGTTTACGCATCTCAGCGTCCATTGCCATTGCTGTATACATTTTACCAACTGAGCAATCAGTGCCAACTGTAAGACAGCGCTTTCCACTGCGTCTTTTTCCATTTGCAATTGGGTACTGTACGTCTGCGACGCGTACATCATGAAGCTTGCGCCCATTGGCAACAGCCGTATCTACAAGGTCTTGCTCATCTCTTAAAAGATTGTGAAGTCCTGAAGCCAGGTCGTATCCCATGGCCAATGCATCTTTCAAAACGGACTTCCACGCATCCGATATGATTCCACCTCGATTAGCCACTCCTATAACAAGGGTCCTAGCGCCTGCAGCTTTTGCCTCTGCTAGTGTCATATCCTGGATCCCAAGGTCTGCCCCGCATCCATCCATTCGAAATTGAGCAACAGCATTTTCTGGGCGCCAATCCTTAATACCAATCGCCACCTTGGCTGCTAGCTGGTCAGGGGCATCACCCAAAAACAACAAGTAAGGTGTTTTAATCATGCCACTCTCCATCAAGTTCTTTGCGCAGTTTAATTAACTTAAGGCAGAATATTAAACACAAATAAGCCATGCCGACCACCAAAAAGTATAATGTATAGACAATTTTTATTAGTGTCGAATAGTCTTCTAATTAGATTATCTTAAAAGTATCTTTCAGAAACCGCTCAGAGAATGAGTAGCAGACCGTCCAATTCTAGGTTAGCTGGGTACAAATGTACTTGCAGCATCAGAATCCAGACAATACCTTACCAAAAGCAAAATCTGTAATTTAATTTCTCGAGGTCCAAAATGTCCTTCCACCAGCAGCCAGCACCAATTTCACGCCCAAACCGTTGCCAATTGTTTGGTCCTGGGTCTCGCACAAGCCTTTTCCCAAAGATGGCAGCAAGCGCCGCTGATGTGATAAACTTAGACCTTGAGGATAGCGTGGCACCTTCAGACAAAGATCAAGCCCGAAAAAACATAATTGCTGCCACCCATGATGTAGATTGGGGTGGCAAAACTCTTTCCGTGCGCATCAACGCGCTGGACACTCCATATTGGTATAAAGATGTTGTTGACCTGCTCGAACAAGCGAGCGACCAACTTGACCAAATCATGATCCCGAAGGTTGGGTGCGCCGCAGACGTATACGCTGTGGACGCGTTAGTAACAGCAATTGAAACTGCAAAAAGCAGATCAAAACCAATTAATCTCGAAGTTATTATTGAAAGTGCTGCAGGCATTTCACATGTAGAGGAAATTGCTTCAAGTTCACAACGGCTGGTGGCAATATCGCTTGGCGCCGCAGACTTTGCAGCCAGTATGGGAATGCAGACTACCGGAATAGGTGGAACACAAGAAAATTACTACATGTTAAATGAGGGACAGAAATACTGGTCTGATCCATGGCATTGGGCGCAAGTGGCCATTGTGGCAGCTTGTCGTTCCAATGGTCTTTTACCAGTAGATGGACCCTTTGGTGATTTTAGTGATGAAGAGGGCTTTAGAGCTCAAGCGCGTCGTTCAGCAACTTTAGGAATGGTTGGAAAGTGGGCGATACACCCAAAGCAAATCAGCCTATCCAACGAAATATTTACCCCATCAAAGGCAGCCGTTGACGAGGCACGTGAGATTCTAGGAGCCATGGAGCTGGCTAAGTCGAATGGTGATGGTGCCACCGTCTATAAAGGGCGTCTAGTTGATATAGCCTCGATCAAGCAAGCTGAGGTAATTGTACAACAATTTGAAATGATCAATGACGCATAACGAGTTATTCATAGTTAAAGTTTATTTAAGTTATGTTAGACTTTAAGCTCGCTAACTCCTTATTATTCGGAAAATATTTTTTTGAGGCCAACGATGACCAACTATCTTGAATTTGAAAGACCACTAGCGGAAATTGAAGGAAAAGCCGAAGAGCTGCGCGCCATGGCCCGTGATAATGAAGAAATGGATGTCAAAGCAGAGGCCAATGCACTTGACAAAAAAGCTGGTGAAATTTTGGACGAGCTGTATGCAAAATTAACGCCTTGGAGGAAATGTCAGGTGGCCCGCCATCCAGATCGGCCGCATTGCAAGGATTATATCAAGGAACTTTTTCAAGAATATACACCCCTTGCGGGCGACCGCAATTTTGCTGATGATCATGCTGTAATGGGCGGGCTAGCTCGGCTTGGAGATACTCCAGTTATGGTCATTGGACATGAAAAAGGTAACGATACGAAGTCTCGTATCGCGCGTAACTTTGGCATGGCTAGGCCTGAAGGTTACCGCAAGGCGGTTCGTTTGATGGATCTGGCGGATCGCTTCGGTCTTCCAGTCATATCTTTAATAGACACGCCTGGTGCCTATCCAGGAAAAGGAGCAGAAGAGCGAGGACAGTCTGAAGCTATAGCACGGTCTACCGAAAAATGCCTACAACTCAAAGTACCCATAATTTCAGTGATTATTGGCGAGGGTGGTTCAGGCGGTGCTGTAGCTTTTGCAACCGCAAATAAACTGTTAATGTTGGAGCATTCAATCTACGCAGTTATCAGCCCTGAGGGCTGTGCTTCGATATTATGGAAAGATGCAGAAAAAATGCGGGAGGCGGCCGAAGCTCTTCGGTTGACAGCACAAGATTTAAAAAACTTGGGAGTTTGTGATAAAATAATTTCAGAACCCAAGGGCGGTGCGCACCGAGATCCTATCGCGACCATGCAATCAGTAGGTAAGGCCCTCGCTAAGATATTAGACGACCTGGCCGAAAAAAGTCCGAGCGGTTTAATGCATGATCGTCGTCAAAAATTTTTGGATGTAGGAACAAAAGGTCTAGCCGTCTGAAGTAGTTTACGAAATTTGTTTTGCACAAGATTTCCAAGCTTTATTCAAAGCTCCACTATATGTTTCAGTATTTTGGTCTTTATGTGACGTCTCCACATCTAAGATTTTACCTATGCTTGGCAGTGCACTTGTGGAAGGATTTTAGATCCCTGATCAAAGAGCAGGTTGGCACACTGACCATAAATTTTAGAAATTGTTATCGCAACAGAACAACGAAGGTTTTGGTCTTTCTGTTTAAATTTCTGAAGCAACTCATTTTCTATAGTAACAATAGTGCTTAAAGGATTTAATATCTAAGTTTGGAATTATTCATTAAACCCTACTTCTGCCATTAATTCTTTTGATCGATTTTCTACGGCAGCTTCCAAAAGGGACATGAACTCCTTAACAGGTTTATTTTTGGGAATTGGATCCATAAACTCAACAATGGCGGTACCTTGTTTTCGCAAAATGCTACGCTTTGGCCAGAATATTCCAATATTTATTGCGACAGGCACGCAATCTTGCCCCAACTCCTTATATAGAGCTCCTGAACCCATTTTATATGGTTTTTTCTGTCCCGGAGCCACACGAGTACCTTGCGGATAAATTACAAGCTGTCCGGCATCTGCCTTCCCTACCTCTACATCCGAAAGCATCTTCTTCATTGCAACAGCTCGTTTGCCTCTGTCAACAGGGATACAACCCAACCGATAAGCATACAGCCCCAAGATTGGAGTGAATAAAAGTTGACGCTTCATAATAAACTTTGGACGAGGCAAACAATTGAAAATCACTATTATATCAAAAAAAGATTGGTGTTTTGCTGCAATCAATACCTCGCCACAGGGAACGGTGCCTCGGACTTCAACTTTCAAACCAAGCATCCAGCCAGCGCTCCAAACTATCCACCAACAATAACATTTCGCCGCCAGTAACGCTCCTTTAGGGCTCAGGATCATGGGAACCAAAAAAACCAAAGCAAGCACACCCATTGAGAGGTACATTTGAAAATTAAAAAGTAGGGACCTCATCCACTGCAATGCATTTTTCATTATAGCTCCATTAACTCTCTTTTGCCGGATTATTGCTAAACTCAAGGCATTTTTACGCCCTAACGGTCTAATCTTGAAACTTATCTAGTAGCCGCTTTAGGTATTCGCGCTCTTCAGTAGGCCGTTCTAACCCACCAGATCTTTTACGTATTTCATCCATCAGTGCTTGCGACCTCAGCTGCTGTTCCGCTTCGGGAAGCATATTTTCACCCATTCCCAACTGTCCGCTTGGCCCTAAATTACGCCCCAAGGGGTCTAAAGTGAAATTATTTTGGGACCCATCACCTGTTCCTTGGTCGCTTGGCGTTGCGCCCGGTACTTGCATTTGTTCGTTCATCTCTGACTCGTTTAATTTTTGCATTCCATCACGCAAAGCGTCAATGACTTTTGATTGGTTTTCTATGGCCTGGGGCAGATTTCCTCGTTCAAGATTTTGAATTGCTAAATCCATTTCACGGCTAGCCTCATCTAGGGCATCGCGAGAGGCCAGACCAGGCGCTGTGCCAGTTGCAGGTAAATTGCCACGTTGGCGTTTGAGCTCATTTTGTAAATTCCTCTGCTGTTCAGCTAACGATTTATTATTTTTTGTTTCCAACTCACTCTGGTTACTACTTTCATTGTTAGACTGATCATTTTTTTGGTGATTTTGTCTCGGACTCCCAGGCTCTCGGTCTTGCAAATCTCTAAAGGTCTTGTCTGACAAGGTTTGTTGCTGTCGCAAAGTTCCAGCTAAATCCTCCATCGATTTTTGGCTTCTACTTCTACTGCCTTGGCTATTTTGTCCTGGTTGCGATTGCATTTTTTGCAGATTTTGCATCAACCTATTTATTTCTTGAAGCAACTCTTGAGCCTCTGCCATGCGCCCGTCTTCCATAAGCTGTTGTAGCTTATCCATCATCTTTTCCAGTTCGCCTTGGGTTACAGATTTCCCTTTTTTCGAACTACGGTCATTTGATTCGTCACTGGCAGAGTTACGTTCAGAGAACTCTAATAAATATTCATTCTGGGCTTTCCGTAACTCATCCATAAGCCGCGCAATCTCGTCTGGGTTTGCTCCGTTTTTAATCGCTTCTTCTAATTTTTTTTGAGCCCTTGCCAAATTTTGAATGGCTTGATCTAAATCTCCATCCTCCACCTCAATAGATAAATCCCAAAGTAACTGCGCAATGGTTTCAATATTTTCATTAGTTACATTTTTTGTATCAATTGCCTCTAATTGGGTTATTATTTTTTTCAAAATAGCCGCATCTTCTAAATCACGAAAAATCTCCTCCGGTTTGACTGAAATAGCGCGTAGTATTTGAGTAACACGCATAATATTTTTTTTAGACCACAAAATATCACGTCGTTGCTCAATTAACGCCTTTGCAAGTGGATCAAAAAAATGGCGTGCAGGTAAAATGATCTCATTAGGGACTGATTTTCCTACTTGATCTTGAATATCAGACACTTGAAAAACAATAGAAACTGGAAGGTGTGCCCAAACATGTTTTGATAGATCTTCAACTAAATTTTCAGTAAAGTTTGAACGATCTCCCGAAATCGTAAGCGGTAAAAGTAACTCAATGTCTGGTTGAATTTCAGGTTCTGTTTCTAAGCCATGCCGCCGATCGACTTTAGCCAAATTAAGGCTCACTCTTGCCCTACCCGAGACTACTCCAAAATCATCACTCGCATTAAAGCTCTGGGTGAACTGACCTAAACTATCAACTTTGATACTGTTTAAAATATTAACTTTTGGCTGCTGATCTTTGGTGACATTAAATGCCCAAGTTATGTCGCCTGGTCCCTGAAGAGTTACCTGTCCAGCCTGTATAATCCTGATCTGTTTGCCTCCATCCAAAGCCTCGTTTGAATTCCCAAGCTGCAGAGAAACGCTTTCATCAACAACGTAAGAGCCAGGTTCACCATAAAACCTGAAAATTAAAATACTGTTCTGTGGCACACTTAACGATTTACCAATAACGTCATTTAGATAAACCATCGGACGGCCAGTATAAGGCGGTGGCTGTAACCAACCTTCCCAAATAGGACCAGAAATAGCAGGATTTACTTGGTTTGTTTCGGACTGTCTTAATATATAAAAATTTCCAAATATTATTCCTAATAGTAAAATTAAGATTGATATGTGGCGCAATGCAAATGGGTCTCGGGATGCTAATTTGAAATCAAGGCCTGGGCTCCTCACTTCTTGGGCTTTTGCTAACATCTTTGAGAGGTGTACATTCCAAAGCTCTTTGGATTCCATATCCTCTTGGCCTGTAGCCTGTAAGTCTTGAAGTGCCGCAAGCGGACGACTTGGCAGGTTTTGATCCAAACGGGCATAGGCTTGGGCCAATGTCGGATATGAAAACCAAACCCAAATATACCAAAGGCTCCCGAGTAAACCCACAAATACAAAACAGCCGGCTACAAAAATAAATTCAATTGGCCATTCATCTAGCCGCAGAAGAAAAAAAATTCCTAAACTCATTAATAATATTGAGAGTAACGGCCAAAATGCTTGCATGACCCGTTCAGACCAAAGTCCTATGTATGTCTGCCACACTGCAAACTTTATATTACTAGTTAATTGATAAGCCATTCAAATCTTTTTGGAGCTGCCAATCTAATGCCATTTCGGAAGGATGTCGCGGTTAATCATTTCGTCTAAGCTTGGCCTTTCACGAATAACCGAAAATTGGTCACCCCTCACCATGACCTCAGGAACAAGTGGGCGCGAATTGTATTCACTTGCCATAACCGCGCCATATGCTCCCGCACTACGAAAAGCGACAAGATCGCCAGCTAGCATGCTTGGCAATGCTCGGCCCTTTGCAAACGTATCTCCACTTTCACAAACAGGTCCTACAACATCATAATTTTCATAATTTATCTGATCTAAAGGTTGCTCAACAGGCACAATTTCATGGTAGGCACCGTACATTGCAGGTCGTATCAAGTCGTTCATAGCTCCATCTACAATAAGAAAATTGCGATCCTCTCCTGATTTAACATAAATGACTTCACTAACCAAAATACCAGCATTTCCAACTATGAAACGGCCAGGTTCGATTTCAATTTGGCAACCCAGATGACCAACTTTCTCACAAACTAACGCAGCATATTCTTCAGGTGTTGGTGGAGTATCATTAATATTTTTATAGGTAATCCCGAGCCCACCGCCCAAGTCAAGCCGAGTTATCTCATGTCCATCTGCACGCAAAACCTTAGTCAGCTCTGCAACCATCTCATAAGCGAGCCCATAAGGCTCAAGCTCAGTCAGCTGTGATCCTATGTGCACATCTATCCCAACAACCTTTAATCCTGGCAAATCTGCAGCCATTGCAAACACCTCACGCGCTCTCAAAATAGGGATGCCAAATTTATCTTCTTTTTTACCTGTAGAAATCTTAGAGTGCGTCTTTGCGTCTACATTCGGGTTAATTCGAATTGTAACTGGTGCAACCTGGCCCATCTTCATGGCAACTTCTGACAGCAACTGCATTTCAGGTTCGCTTTCAACATTGAATTGCCGAATTCCACCACTTAATGCAATTTCCATCTCTGCACGGGTCTTTCCTACCCCTGAGAAAACAATGAGCTCGCCAGGCACACCCGCCCTGCGGGCTCTGGCGTATTCCCCACCAGATACCACATCCATGCCAGCACCTGCATCAGCCAGAAGTGTCAATATCGCTTGGTTGGAAGCTGCTTTCATTGCATAGAAAACTTGATGATCCATACTCGCCAATGCGGCATCAAAAAGTTTAAATTGGTGCAGCAATGCTGCAGATGAATAAAGATAAAAGGGCGTACCAACGGACGTCGCAATTTCTGGAATTGGAACATCTTCGGCGTACATTATACCATCGCGATAAGTAAAGTGATCCATTAACTAAACCTTTGAGATTACTAAATGGCATATCACGCCAAGAAAATCACACAACGCTTTTGCTTAAGAATTTCGTATAAAGCGACAAAGAGTATCAGTTTTTATATGTATTCCAAAAACTGCTTGAGAGCTTCAATTTAAATAAAAGAAAAAAACCTAACTTTTACTTATTTGACTGCGCAAAAATAGATACAGCGGCAAACCACAGCTAACACCTATCCCAAAAGTTGCTAAAATAGCTATTGAGTGCCAATATTGGCGACTTCTATAGACTTCGTGTATAATCCATAAAGTTAGCGCCGTTGCAGCTATTGTTAGGTCCCAAACCAAACCAGTGCTAGCAGCATTTGCATTCCATGCATCTACCATCAACATCAAATCCCAACTTTCCGCCCGAAGCCATCGTATAAAGTACCACATTGGGTGCACGGCACCCCATAATGCTAAAGCTAGGTAAACAATCCGCATCAGCTTATTTCCTCAGTCTTTTTCCAAAGTGGAGTTATGTTTCTCAGCAGAAGGTTTTTTGGGCAGACCGTCTGCACCACAGGCAGCGATAGCAAAAACCATTATACAAACAAAGTATTTCATTCCAAAGTTGCCTCCCAACGCGCAATTTGTGAACGAACTTGCTCAGGTGCAGTCCCACCGTAAGACATTCGTGAAGCCACAGAGTTTTCTACGCCTAATATATCATAAATTTCATTTGTAATCTCAGAGTGAACAGATTGCATTTGATCCAATGTCAAATCTGGAAGATCGCACTTTTCTGTTTCAGCCAATGCAACTAAGGTTCCTGTAACCTGATGTGCATCCCTGAAGGGCATATCAAGTGATCTTACCAACCAGTCTGCTAGATCAGTAGCCGTGGAGAAGCCTGATGCCGCAGCTATCCGCAAATTATTGCAGTTTGCCGTCATATCACCAACCATACCCTCCATCGCAGCAAGGGCGAGCATTAGGTTATCAGCGGCGTCAAATACCTGCTCTTTGTCTTCCTGCATATCTTTTGAATACGTCAGCGGAAGCCCCTTCATTACAAGCATGAGGGCCACATTAGCTCCAAATATCCGACCAATTTTAGCACGTATCAGTTCAGCCGCATCTGGGTTTTTCTTTTGCGGCATTATTGACGAACCTGTCGAAAATTTATCTGAGAGTGTAACAAATCGAAACTGAGCAGAAGACCATATGACCAACTCTTCAGAAAAACGACTTAAGTGCATTGCACAAATGCTGGCACAGCTAAGAAACTCGAGCGCAAAATCACGATCAGACACACTATCTAATGAGTTTGCAGTGGGACAATCAAAGCCCAACTCTTTCGCCGTCATGTCGCGGTCTATTGGAAAAGATGTGCCAGCAAGTGCCACTGCCCCAAGTGGACTTTCGTTCATTCGCCGTCTTGCATCTTCAAAACGAGATTTATCCCTTGCTAACATTTCAACGTAAGCCATCATATGGTGGCCCCATGTGACAGGCTGAGCATTTTGTAGATGCGTAAAGCCAGGCATTATCCAATCAGTGCCTAACTTAGCTTGAGCCAAGAATGCAGACATAAGCGCCTCAAGGCCCAAAATAGCGACATCTGTTTGGTCCCGTACCCACAAACGAAAGTCAGTTGCAACTTGGTCATTGCGACTTCGACCCGTATGCAAACGCCCAGAAGCTTCACCAATCAGCTCAGCAAGGCGTGCCTCAACGTTCATGTGAATATCTTCAAATTCCACTCGAAACGGAAATTTTCCATTTTCAATTTCCAACAATATAGTATCAAGCCCTTCACGAATGGCCGCGCAGTCACTATCTGATATTATACCGACTGCCCCTAACATGGCGGCGTGCGCACGGCTGCCCTGAATATCTTGTGCCGCTAGACGCTGATCAAATGCAATCGAAGCATTAATGGCTTCCATAATTGCATCCGGTCCAGCAGTGAAGCGTCCGCCCCACATTTTATTTTGGGATTTAGTCATGGTTGAACCCTTTGGGAGTGTTTCATGCGCGTCTTACTTATTGCTGCTCTTTATACGGCCATCGTCTCCACTGCAAATGCGGATACGTCAAAACTAGAGGCATTAAAAATTGGAGATATGAGAAAACTTCAGTTTCATACAATTAGCAAATCAATCCCACAAACCGAATTCATAAAAGAAAACGGTGATGTAGCCTTGTTATCAAGTCTAGAAGGGAAGATTGTTTTACTTAACTTTTGGGCAACTTGGTGCGCTCCTTGCCGGAAAGAAATGCCCCAATTGTCTGAGCTACAGCGCTTACTAGGTGGAGATGATTTTGAAGTGTTGACTATCGCCACTGGGCGTAATGACCCAGTTAAAATGCAATTATTTTTCGACCAAATAGGGATCAATAACCTACCTCTTGATCGTGATCCACAACAGTCACTTGCACGTGCTATGGGTCTCTTGGGGCTGCCCGCAAGTATTATAATAGATAGAGGTGGTCATGAAGTAGCACGTATGCTCGGCGATGCCGATTGGAATAGCGACAGCGCAATCGCCATTATAAAAACAATTATTGCAAATTAGGTTTTTCCATATCTAGACCCGTTAGCTACTTTTTGGTGGCAATGGCAACTCAATGTGTGGTTGTTCAGTAACCCACAGGCTTCCATCCAAGCATAAACTATTGTGGGGCCACAGAATTTAAACCCAGATTTCTTCAAATCATTTGAGATCTTCAAGCTTAAGAGTGATTGTGTGGGAACCTGGTTACGACTTGTGTAACCAGCATTTATCGGCACACCACCGACATAGCCCCATATTCGGTCGCTAAATGGCATATTACCTTCAAGCCTTAGGTAAGCTTGTGCGTTACCAATAGTCGCTTCAATTTTACCGCGGTGTCGAACAATATCAGAGTTGTGTAATAAAATATCTACCTCCGCTGAACTCCATTGCGCTATAATCTTCGGATCAAATCCTGCAAACGCTCGCCGAAAGGCATCCCGTTTTTTTAAAATTGTAATCCAACTTAGGCCAGCCTGAAAACCGTCTAACATCAATTTTTCCCACAAGGCGCGACTGTCATACTCAGGTACGCCCCACTCTGTGTCATGATAATCTAAATATATTTGATCTGACCCAACCCAACTGCAGCGTTCCATTTTAGTTTCCTACTTTTTGCATTCAATAAGCATTCCCTACAGAATCGCAATCAAAGCCCAAATGCTAGTTTAACTTCCAGTTAAATTTATCTCTATGTCTTAGTCCCAAATACATAAATCAAACAAAATATTATTTTTAAAAATATTAAGCTGATACGAAGTAACCATTCAGGATAGCTTGCGTATTCAGATTATCGTTTATATCTCTCACCAAGGGCTTGGTTAAAGACTGCCTGATCACTTAGAATAAATCCTCGCGCCCAAGATAAAATGATACCAAAGGAGAGTTTTGATGACCAATATTGTTATTGCATCAGCAGCACGCACAGCTGTTGGAAGTTTTGGTGGGGCATTCGCAAATACCCCAGCGCACGACCTTGGCACAGCAGTTCTGCAAGCGGTCGTGGAACGCGCCAAAATTGACAAGTCCGAAGTCGATGAAACAATATTAGGCCAAGTATTAACAGCAGGCCAAGGGCAAAACCCAGCTAGGCAAGCTCATGTAAACGCTGGATTTTCTGTACAATCAGCGGCTTGGAGTATAAATCAGGTCTGTGGTTCAGGACTTCGTGCAGTAGCCTTGGGCGCGCAACATATTCAACTGGGAGACGCAAATATTGTGGCCGCTGGTGGACAAGAAAATATGACCCTATCCCCCCATGTTTCACAACTTCGCAGCGGTACCAAAATGGGTGACGTTAAATACATCGATAGTATGATCAAGGATGGGCTTTGGGATGCATTCAATGACTATCATATGGGCCAGACGGCTGAGAACGTGGCTAAAAAGTGGAAAATTAGCCGTGAAGAGCAAGATCAATTTGCTTTAGAAAGTCAAAATAAAGCTGAGGCAGCGCAAAAGGCAGGAAAGTTTTTTGAAGAAATAATTGGCTATTCAGTAAAAACTCGAAATGGCGAAACCATTGTTGATGCTGACGAATATATTCGTCACAATGCTACAATTGAGGTAATGCAGAAGATGCGGCCAGCGTTTTTACGTGATGGTGGTTCAGTGACAGCAGCCAATGCATCAGGCCTGAACGATGGAGCTGCGGCTGTATTACTGATGACAGCCCATTCTGCTGAGAAACGTGGGCTTGAGCCATTGGCTAGAATAGCCAGCTACGCAACTGCCGGGCTTGACCCGTCAATAATGGGTGCTGGGCCAATTTATGCAAGCAAAAAAGCACTAGATAAAGCTGGTTGGTCAGTTAACGATTTGGATTTAGTAGAGGCAAATGAAGCTTTTGCCGCCCAAGCCTGTGCAGTGAATAAAGATATGGGCTGGGACCCTAACATAGTGAATGTGAATGGAGGCGCGATAGCCATTGGGCATCCAATTGGTGCTTCTGGCTGTCGAATTTTAAATACCTTATTATTTGAGATGAAAAAACGTGACGCAAAGCGGGGTCTTGCCACTTTATGCATTGGTGGTGGAATGGGCGTGGCGATGTGCATTGAACGCCCCTAGAAAATTATTCCTTCTACCTGAAAAATTAAATTTAATTAAAGGATAAATTAATAAAATATTTTTCTGCTCACTGCAAAATATAGTTGCTTATTATTATCTTTTAATGTAATTATATTGCGTATTAAATCTGTTAGTAGGAGTGAATTATGTCTCGTATTGCCCTTGTAACTGGAGGATCCCGAGGCATCGGCGCGGCGGTCTCCAAAGCACTTACGGCGGACGGCTATACGGTGGCCGCAACCTACTCAAGCAATGACCAAAAGGCAGCGGCATTTACCGAAGAAACTGGGATTAAAACCTACAAGTGGGATGTTTCTAACTACGACGCATGTATTTCAGGAATTTCTAAAGTTGAATCCGAATTAGGCTTTATTGATGTGCTTGTAAATAATGCAGGTATTACTCGCGATGCTCCATTTCATAAAATGACACGCGATCAATGGACTGATGTGATGCGGACGAACCTCGACGGCGTATTCAACATGACGCATCCTATCTGGCCAGGCATGCGTGATCGAAAATTTGGACGGATTATAAATATTTCATCAATAAACGGCCAAAAAGGTCAGTTTGCGCAGGCTAATTACTCGGCTGCTAAAGCTGGCGACATAGGATTTACAAAGGCCTTAGCGCAAGAAGGCGCAAGAGCTGGGATTACTGTGAACGTAGTATGCCCAGGTTACATTGCAACTGAAATGGTTATGGCAGTACCTGAAAAAGTAAGAGACAGCATAGTCGCGCAAATCCCAGTAGGTCGTCTCGGGGACGCAAATGAGATAGCTCGCTGCGTTGTATTCTTAGCCTCGGACGAGGCCAGTTTTATTACTGGTGCAACCCTCACGGCGAATGGTGGCCAGTATATGGTATAAGAATAATGTGTCCTCCCATATGGCCTAGCCACTTGTCGGGCGGCTTACTGTTTCCCTAATTTTTTAAGCTAGGCCATTAGGGACTTGATAAACGAAAAATTTCTTCTTTTAAAAGTAACTTTTCTTTTTTCATTTTTGTGACTCTTAAATGATCAGCACTAGGTGATTTCTGAGCCGTTTCTACTTCTTGAGCAAGGCTAACGTGTTTTCGTTGCAACACAGCGATTCTGGAATTAATGTTCATATTTCCTCCTCTCAATTTGCTTTATACCTAATTGCAGCACAAATTTTATAGTATGTCACGACATGGATTCAACAAGATGTAGTATTGCGGTAGTTTGAGCAAAAGATTGCTCAACTCTCAGGAATTCCATGTTAATTGTCTACCGTCGCGCAATATGGCAGCAATTTCTGGTTTATACTCTGATTTATTCTTTTTATTGAGGTGCAAAGTTTTTGTTGGCAAAAGTCGAAAATCTGCCCGTCCAGATTTGCGCGCTTTAATCAAAACCAAATGTGCTGGACTGTCATCATGTGGAGCCAATGGCTGTACCAAGATGGAGCCAAGGCGGCCTTTAAGTGCAGCCAATACATCTGGCAAGCGCTCGACTCTTTGAATGAGAGTAAGATACCCTTTGGGTCTCAGGCGCTTTGCAGCTGTGGAAAACCAATGAGAAAGTGGCGTTTGCTCTATCTTTCCAGATGCCCGTCCACGCTCAGGAGATGCAGGAGAAGAACCTGCTACAAAATATGGTGGGTTCATTATGACATGGTGAAATTGTAAATTGTAAAATGGGGTTGGCTGGGAGGACACACTGCCTATCTCAACGTCAAATTGACAATTATTCTGCAAAGCATTTGCCCGAGCAAGCTCAGCATATTCAGAAAGAATTTCTACCCCATGCAGCTTTAATCCAGGGATCCGAGCTGCCAAGCATAAGCTTGCAACTCCAACTCCACATCCCAACTCTAGTATGAGGTCACCAGGTTGCGCGGGGCAGGATGCAGCCAACAATACTGGATCAATACCAGCCCGATAGCCAACTTTTGGCTGGTTAAGTAGCAATTTACCACCCAAAAAACCATCTTGTGTTATATCCACGGACTTCCCATATCTACGTTGTTATCTCGCAGTACAGAGACAGCAACAAAATGGTCGCGATCAGCAACCATCAAACGTTGCGGCAATATGCCAATGCTCCCTTCTAGAATACTACTATTTACGTCAAATTCGAAGCAGGTTATCAGTTCTGCATCTAACAGGACTTTAGCAAAGGCCATTACTGTTGGATCCGTAGTGCGAAGTAATTCTTTCATTCTTCAGGCATAGTGGGAGACACTAGTGTTTGTCGAGGCGTTTGGAAAAATGTATGACTTTAAGCGATACTAAATTGAGTCCCCCTAACCAGCTTGCAAATCTGCTAGCAGGGGACCTTGAGGAAGTTAATAAACTGATCCAATCGTATATGGAGTCAGACTACGCGCCCCGCATTCCAGAAGTAACAACCCATTTAGTCAGTGCTGGCGGCAAAAGACTCCGCCCCATACTAACGCTTGCTGCAGCACGCATGTGTGGCTACCAAGGCTCCTTCCATATTCATCTCGCAGCAAGTGTTGAGTTAATTCACACAGCCACTTTGTTACACGACGATGTTGTTGATGAAAGCACCCGGCGACGGGGTAAGCCTACTGCAAACTTGCTCTGGGATAACCAATCAAGTGTTTTGGTTGGAGACTATCTGTTTTCGCGCGCGTTTCAACTAATGGTAAAGACTAAAAATTTACATATTCTAGACATCCTTGCCAATGCATCAGCCACAATCGCTGAGGGCGAAATTCTGCAACTAACAGCTTCAAAAGATATAGCCACGACAGAAGATATATATTTTAAGGTAATACGTGGAAAAACTGCCGCACTTTTTGCGGCTGCTATGGAAGTTGGCGCTGTCGTTGCTGATCAAGATGAAAAAATTACTGAAGCCTTGCGTGAGTATGGTGACGCTCTTGGCATTACATTCCAAATTGTTGATGATTTATTGGATTATCTTGGCACGGAAGCAATTGGTAAAAATATTGGTGATGATTTTCGTGAACAAAAACTGACACTACCAGTTATAAAAGCCATTTCAGTTGCAACTCAAAGCGAACAAATTTTTTGGAAAAAATGTATTGGAAAAGGTGAGCAAACGGACAGCGATCTTAAAAATGCATTAACTATTATGAGCAAGCATAACTCATTGGAACTGACCCGCCAGCAAGCTTTAAGCTGGTCAAAAAAAGCAAAATTAGCTCTGACACAAGTACCAGATAGTAATCTAAAGAAAATGTTATTGGATCTAGCCGATTACGTTATTGAGCGGATAAACTAGTATTAGCCTAAGATTGATCCTGCAGTAGTCCACCATTTGGGAAAGTCCTTTGAAATCATTTTAGCACTTTTCTTGGCCTGTTCCAAAGTCTCAAATAGCGCAAAGCAAGTAGCCCCAGACCCAGACATTCTTGCTACAATTGGGTTGAAATTTTTTAGCTGTTTCAAAACGAGGTCTATTACCGGTTCAGTTGAAATTGCTGGTTGCTGCAAATCATTTCGTTGTTGATCAAACCAAATATACCAATCTTTTTCACTTTTAGGTAAAATACTTATCGCCGGGTTATCTTTTTTAATTAGCTTTTTAAATATGTCCTCAGTCTTAACTGCTACTCCAGGGTTAACCAAACAACAAAATAACTTAGGGAAATTCAATACTGATGAAATAACTTCTCCAACACCCTGCATTAATACCGGTTTAGAGTGCATACATACAGGAACGTCGGCTCCCAATTGGAGTTGATTTGAAACAGTTGGAACAGGCAACTGCCAAATCTTAGACATCGCTTTTAGTGTAGCTGCTGCATCCGCACTCCCACCACCAATCCCTGCTGCAACTGGCATACTCTTGTGAAGAGTAATTTTGCTCGTACACCGAGCAGGAAATAAGCGAGTTGCGCGCAAAATTAAGTTGTTTTCTGAAACTGGCAGTTTCGCAGCTTGCGGGCCAATTATATTTAATTCTGTCCTATTAGCCTTACTCACTGTAACCCATTCACCACAATCTAAAAATATCACCAAACTGTCGATTTGGTGCAGCCCATCCACCCGTCGCTTAAGCACATGTAAACATATATTTATCTTTGCAGGTGCACTGAACCTAATCGTCATCCGCCACCTTTAACGGCAATTGATTTTCTATGACCAAAACGGCATCAAGGCCAATGTCTAATTTTTGCTGCACTCTTACAGGATCAATGTCAGCAAGTTCTGTATCTGCAGTTATAAAACTTAACGCCCTACGCCATTGAAACCGTGCCTCTATTTTTCTTCCAACTGCCCAATAGCTATCTCCCAAATGATCATTGACTATCGGATCAGTCGCCATTAATTCGGCAGCCCGCTCTAATTGAGAAACTGCTTCATTGTAATAGCCTAGCTTATATTGAACCCACCCAAGACTATCGATGATATAGCCAGCTTTCGGTTGTGCCGCTACAGCGAGTTGAATCATGGAAAGCGCTTCCTCCAGACGTTCTCCACGCTCAACAAGGGAATAACCTAGGTAGTTCAAAACCTGAAATTGGTTTGGTGACAAAATCAAAGCGTTATCAAAATCACGCATCGCAGCGGCCCAATTACCATCTCGTTCGTATGCAATGGCGCGCACATAAAAATTATACCAATGCTTTGGCTCTGGGTTTTTAATCATAGAAATTGCGGTGTCGTAGACTTCTATCGCCGCATCAAATTGACCATCTTGCCTTAATAGGTTGCCCAAAGCGTCATGGACACCGCGCATCTTAGGAAAGCTCTCCGATAATTGGGTCAATACTTCAATTGCAGTCTCTTTTTTCCCAATAGATACCAGCGCCTGTGCTCTACCCAATTCCGCCTTTACGAAAGCGGGGTGGCTCCGAGGCACAGCATCATAGGTGGCTATCGCTAAATCATAATTTTTTAGCTCTTCAAGTAGTTGAGCAGATAATAATAAAGCGTGGATGTTCTGAGGAGCAATATAGCTTGCAAGCCGGGTATATAAAAGCAAGGCGTCCTGGCTTTCTCCATCTTGTAGGGCAAGAGCTAAAAATAAAAAAACTTCTCCCGCTCCCTCACTTGCATTAGTAATAATGTCGAAGTCTATATTGGCTCCAGCTCTTATTCTTGAAATTAGCGCAAGCACCTCCTGGTCGCCATTATCATCATAAATTTTTGTTAAAAATGTGGCAGCGGCGTTCCGGCGGTCACGTTGCACTAAAATTTGGGCATAAGCCAGGCGACCTCGTGAGGACATAGTAACGGGCGCCGACTCTTTGGTCATTAGAACACTGTCAGCACCTTCAAAGTCTCCAACCGAGGCGAGTGCCAGTGCTTTTTGATAGTTAGAAAAGTTTTGCATGCCTTGAGATTCGGATACAGTGTCGAACTCCTCCAGAGCATCACTCACCTGGCCAAGGCCCATCAAAGCCCAGCCCTTTAAGAGCCCATCAATTGAGCGCCCAGCAACCACATCAATTTCCAATTGAGCAAGTACGCCTTGGTAATTTTTGGACTTGAACAGACTTGCTATTTTTAACGCTCTTACCAAGGTTGGGTTTTCTGGACTATTATCCAAGACTTGAGCGAGAGTATGTGCCCTTTCGACGTCACCGGCCGCTAGAAACGCAGCCATAGCCTGGCCCATTATGCTTTTATCTTCAGGAGATTGTTCAAGCGCTCTAGAAAAGTAATCCGATGCAACGCCGTAATTATGGTTAACCACTGCCTGTCGTGCTGCAAGATAAGGTCCAGAGTTATCTTGTGAATAAGTGACCGATGCAATTAAACCGCTAAATACAATCGACTTAACAAGGAACAAGAAATTACGAAGCAAAATTATAACCCCTATTTTAAATATTAAACATACGAAGCAATTTACAAATTAATTTTACACAATACCCCATCAGAACCAGTCAATTAAGACAACTACTACATATTTGGGTAATTTGGTCCGTCACCACCCTGCGGCGTTGCCCATATAATATTTTCACTTGGATCCTTTATATCGCAAGTTTTACAGTGGACGCAGTTTTGAAAATTCACCACAAAACGAGGTTTTTTGTTCTCTTCTTCCACTACCTCATACACTCCAGCTGGACAGTAACGCTGTGCTGGCTCAGCGTATTCTGGCAAATTTATGGAAATTGGCACAGCTGGGTTCCGCAGCTTTAAGTGCGGCGGTTGACTTTCTTCATGGTTTGTCATCGCAAAACTAACGTTAGTAAGCCGGTCAAATGATAATTTCCCATCTGGCTTAGGATAGTTAATTTTAGGATAGTCTACAGCCTTACCTGTTGACTGTGCATCATTCTTACCGTGTTTGAGTGTCCCAAATAGGCTGAATTTAAAAAGTGACTGAAACCACATATCAAACCCTCCAAGTAGCAAGCCAGCCAACGGGCCAAACTTTGCATTAAGGGGAGCTACATTACGTACTGCCTTAAGATCCTTACCTACAACGCCTTCGCGTAACTCTGCATCGTAAGCTTCTAAAATATCGCCGGCACGACCACTGCTTAACGCGTCAAAGGCGGCTTCAGCAGCAGCAATTCCAGAATACATGGCATTATGATTTCCTTTAATTCTCGGCAGATTTACCAATCCAACTGAACAGCCTAGAATAGCACCTCCCGGAAATGCAGCCTGCGGCATGGACTGAAAACCGCCTTTAGTAACTGCTCGAGCTCCATAGGCAACCCGCTTGCCACCATTTAGTACTTTAGAAATCCGCGGGTGATGCTTGAAGCGTTGGAATTCCATATAAGGAAACAAATGTGGGTTTTTATAGTTTAAATCAATTATATAACCTACATAAACCTGGTTGTTTTCCAGATGATACATGAAGGAACCACCAGACTGTTTGAAGCCCATTGGCCAGCCCATCGAATGTGTTACCTCGCCTTGATTGTGATTTTCAGGCTTTACTTCCCAAATTTCCTTCATACCAAGTCCAAATTTGGGCACATCACAATCTGCATCCAACTGGTATTTCTCTATGACTTGTTTTGAAAGTGAGCCACGCACACCCTCTGATAGAAAAACATACTTCCCGTGCAACTCCATTCCAGGTTCATAAGTTTCAGATGCGCTGCCATCAGCATTTTTACCAAATTCACCTGCCACAACGCCTTTGACTGAATCATCATTACCAAACACAAGTTCTGAGCATGCCATACCAGGAAAAATCTCTACTCCCATCCCTTCGGCTTGCTCCGCCATCCAGCGACAAACGTTGCCCATGGAAACAATAAAATTTCCATGGTTGCTCATCAGAGGTGGCATCATCATATTTGGTAATCGCAATTGCCCAGACTCACCAAGCAAATAAAAATTATCCTCTTTTACCAATGTATTTAGTGGTGCACCTTTATCTTTCCAATCGGGAATTAACTTGTTCAAAGCCGACGGATCTAAAACTGCACCAGATAGGATGTGTGCGCCAACTTCAGAGCCTTTCTCTAAAACAACTACCTCTAGGTCAGGGTTTAATTGCTTAAGCCTAATAGCTGCGGATAAGCCAGATGGCCCAGCGCCAACTATTACCACATCATATTCCATTGTTTCGCGTTCAGTCTCTGACATTGTTATTGCCCTTTTGGATGCCTTTTATTCAATGATTAAAAATTCACCTACTTCCGTTTATGCCCAGCTAATACTGCAGGTCAATCATCATCAGACTGTCAAAGTCAAAAGGCGTCGTTATTTCGCAGTTTTGACTTATATATGAGCAAATCATTATCACTAATATCCTTACACAAAATCACTAAGAATCTAATCTTCAGATGCTTGCTTTTAAAGTCTTTGAATATAATTTTGGGGCGTTACGAGTAAAAAAATGGTAGGTTAAAAGTCGGAATAAAATCAAAAAATGTTTAATTTCAAAATTCCGTTGATATGGACATATTTTTTTATAATGAATTTGTATTATAATTAGTATAAAATTAAGTTAGTTGACTTGAATCCCTTGCCAAAAGGGAACAGCTTGGTTCAAATTGTACAAGAATTAATCGTGAGTGTCCCCTAATGGAAAAAATTCCCCTTACCCGCATTGGTGCAGAGCTCCTTGAGGCTGAGATGAAAAATCTTAAGTCAGTAGAGCGTCCAACAATAATCACAGCAATAGCAGAGGCTCGCGAGCTTGGCGATTTGAAAGAAAATGCGGAATATCATTCAGCTCGTGAAAAACAGGGGTTTATTGAAGGTCGTATAAAGGAACTAGAATCAATTTTGGGTCGAGCGGATATAATCGACCCAGCAAGTCTCTCTGGAACTTTAAAATTTGGTGCAACTGTTGCCTTAGTTGATGAAGATACCGACGAAGAGAAAACTTATCAAATAGTAGGTGAGCCTGAAGCGGATATTGAAAACGGCAAATTAAACATGAGATCTCCACTCGCACGCGCTTTGATAGGCAAGGAAGAAGGTGACAGCATAGACGTGCGCACACCAGGCGGTGTCAAATCTTATGAAATAATGAGCGTAAAATTCGAATAGCTTTGCCAAGATGCTCAACTAGCTTACTAACAGTTATCGCACTTCACTATGTTAAAAATTTAATTCCTGATTCCTTAATAGGGTCTAATCTGTACGACAGATACTAAAGGCCAAAGCTACTATAAGGAAAATATTTTACTGGATTTCCAGGGATAATTTCTAAAGCTTCATCTGGCAACTCCACCAAACCCTCTGCCCAAGAAAGACCTGAAATCCGTCCTGAGCCTTCGGAAGCAAAAATTTTAATAGTTTCGCCTTGTCGACGCGCTCGCAAGTACTCACGCCGCCCAGCTTTTTTTGTTTTTGAAAACGACGCAGGTAGCGTTAAATATTTTGGCACTATGAAGCCTGCACCAGCCAACTGCATCAATGAAGGATGAACAAATATTAATGTGCAAACAAATGCTGCTACTGGGTTTCCCGGCAACCCAAATACTGGCACGCCATTCCACATTCCTAAAGCCAAAGGTCGACCGGGCTTTACAGCTATACGCCACAGGGACATATTTCCAGCCGCCGTCAAACTCGCAGACACATGATCTTCATCACCGGCACTGGCTCCAGCCGATGTGATTACAACATCAGCTTCGCGAGCAGCATCATTTAGTGCTTGCCTTACAAGGGCAGCATCATCCTTTACGATTCCAATATCCACCACATCCATACCCCAGCGTTTTAATATTGCTTGGAGCATGGGTCGGTTTGCGTCAAATATTTGTTCGGTTTGGGCAATAGTATCAGGCCCACAAAGCTCTGAGCCAGTTGAAATTATCGCAACACGCAAAGGACAGTATACTGTAACTTGAGAGACCCCAACAGATATTAACCTTCCAATATCCTGAGGTTGCATTCGATGCCCTATCGCAAATAATTCTAAACCTTCGAAAGTATCTTCACCCTCTTGTCTCACATTGGAATTTTTTCTGAGCGGCCCATTAATATAAAGACTGTATCCGTCAACTAATACATCTTCCTCCAAAACTACAGTATCTGTTCCCTCTGGGAGAGCTGCTCCGGTTAAAATTCGTAAGGCTTCAGTAGCTTGCACCGCACCTACAAATGAAGCGCCAGCAGCAGAACGCCCCTTTGCTAAAGAAAAACAATGCCGCCCAGCACTCAAGGCACCCTTGAACGCGTAGCCATCAACCGCTGAGTTTGTGAAAGGTGGATTTGATCTTCGAGACCTTACGGGTCCTGCAAGTATACGGCCATCACTAAATTCAACTGAAATCGTTTCAGTCTTCACAATTGTTTTCAACCGATCTTGGAGCATTGTAAGCGCCTCATCAACTGGGGTCCAATCCACGCCCTGCGGCATGGAAAAACAGTCATTTCTGAGTTTGGGGACTTCTTTCACTCCAATAACTCCAAATGGTCAATAACAAAATTAGTCACTGCATTGGTATCATTTAGATCAAAAACTGGACAATCCAGCTCCAATTTTAGGTCACTGGCTACTGCTAAAATAGTGTTATCATTCGCCGCAATTACTGGGTTTCCATTCTCACTCCGCCAAGTTTCTATTTTTGGATGAGTGTCACATTTCCAACCCTCAATAAGGACAACGTCGACAGGTTCCATTTTAGAAAGTAGTGTTTGTAAGCTTGGCTCTTTGGACCCCCTAAACTCAGTCATTAATGCCGAGCGTTCCGCCGATGAAATAAGGACCTGAGATGCACCTGCTAGTCGATGGCGATGACTGTCTTTGCCATGATGGTCTACATCAAACGAATGGTGCGCATGTTTCAACGTTGAAACACTGAAACCACGTCTAGTAAGCTCAGATACAAGCCGCTCAACCAGTCCTGTTTTTCCAGAATTTTTCCAGCCTATTATACCAAATACATTCATCGCATAGCCTCAGCCTGCATCAAATCTTCCGGCGTGTTTATATTAAAAAATGGATCCTGACTAATTATGTTAAAAATAGCATCTGCTTTTCCATGTCGTTCGGCCCACTGAACAACTTTACGAACGCCTACCCCTAGTTGACATCGCAGATCCTCTCGGAGCTCTACTGGCCAAAGACCAAATGTGGGTTGCATATTCAGACGATCTACCCCTTGCGTAGCTGCAAGAGAAATTGGCTTAGACTGTGCTACCTGCGCTCTTTCAAGCTTAATACGCAAATCCATGGGAAAGAAAGGTGTATCACCCGCAACGGTAACTATGTGGCTTGCTCCTAATGTTGCCGCCCAATCAAGGCCTGCCAAAACTCCAGCGAGTGGGCCTGGAAAATCTACTACAGAATCTGACACTGTTGGTAGATTGAAACTATCAAACCTGGTGAGGTCACCGTTTGCATTAATAGCAATCTGAGGAACTTGCTGGACAAGTCGTTCCATTACGTAATCTATAACTGAGCGGCCCATCAAAGGTAAAAAGCATTTATCAACACCACCCATGCGGCTAGCTTTTCCACCTGCTAAAATTACACCTAGCGGTGACATCATTGTGCTGATTTCCTCCTATGTTTTTGGTCTTCTCCCTCACCTTCAAAATTTGCATCATAAATAAGTCTTTCCCTTCCAGCCAAACACTGAAATCGTTGGCCCCGCATACGACCAATGAGTGTCAGCCCAACTTGATCCGCAAGCTCTACACCCCAAGCCGTGAAGCCCGACCGACTGACAAGAACAGGTATACCCATCAGCGAACATTTAATCACCATCTCCGATGTTAGTCGTCCAGTTGTGTACATTATTTTGTCCGCACTGCTTATCTGACTACCACGCATCCAACCCGCAACCTTATCCACCGCATTGTGGCGCCCAACATCCTCCATATAGACCAAGGGTTCATCTTTTTGGCACAAGACAGTCCCGTGGATTGCTCCTGCACTAAGATATAGACTAGGCATTTGGTTTATCTGTTTAGCCAGTGAGTAAAGCCAGGATGTGTGCACTGTTGAAGTTGGAAGCTTCAGACCTTCCAAAGTTTCAATGATATCCCCAAACAAAGTACCAACAGCGCAGCCAGACGTCTGGGTCTTTTTTTGCAACTTTTTTTCATAATTAGTGGGTTTATCCGTTCGCACCACAACAGTTTGTAGCTCTGGGTCAAATACTATAGACAAAACTGCCTCGTCTTTAGATAACATACGCTGATTACTCAAAAATCCTACTGCCAGATACTCCGGATAATCTCCAATTGTCATAGCAGTCACAATTTCTTGGCCATTTAACCAAATTGTTAAGGGTTGCTCTTCCACAACGTTTAAGGAAATCTCTTTCCCAAGGTGGTCAAAACCTTTCACGTTTCTAGTTAACCCAAAAGCATTGGGGTCGGGAAGGATCAAACAAGAGTTGTTTTGGATCATTGGCATTTTCCACAACATTAAAATAAATAGCCCCATAAAAATATAGCGCGGCAACTTATTCTGCTACATGTGACTTTTTAATTAGTGTTGGCAACTAGAGATTAACTGAATATTTTTGTTAAGAATACTTTTCTTATTAATATTAATTAATAATTTACTTAAGTTTGATTATCAACTGAGCTCTTTATAGCACCCAGTAGCCAAAAATTAAGCTCCGTTATAACAACGTGGGCTTTCTAACTAAGCCACATCAATTGCTTTTAACTAGCCTTGCTTTTGGCGCTCTACGCATCACGTCTCACAAATACATAATTAAATACTGTCATTAGAGTGTTTGGTCTAGATTTCTATTAGGGACTAAGCCGTGATGGTAATGATAAAAAATGTTAGCCATTAATTAAGTAAAGCAACATCAGTGCGACAACGATAATTACTGTAGATTTTGAAACTAAACTCATAAAGTTTGCAAATGTCTTTTCCTGAACATCTGTACTCATTGACCCATGTTCGTGTTTTTGGTCTGCCATATTTACCACTCCAATTTATACTTTTTAAAAACTTTATTGGCTTATAGGCCATAGTCACGTCTGCAATCAAGCGCGCGAATATGGATCTTATGTTTAACCTTTTATCTCTGTGAGACTATACTATTTAAGCTGCCACCGGTACGCGCCGTCATCACCTAGACTGCGCCTAATTTCTCCAGCGTGCCAAAGGTAATTACAGTGAGCCAACGCCTCAACTAGTCCCAAACTATATTCACTATCCTCAATATTACGTTTAAAAATAGCCGGCATAACTTCTCCTGCTGTCTTTGGTGTTTTCAAGTCAAGTCGCAGCCGGTCTAACGCACCATTATGATTTTCTAGTAATTGAGTAAGTCTCAAAGGGATCCCTAAAAACGGTAGCTTATGGCCAGGCAGGGCAAGTTGATCACCTTTGGAAAACTCCTTCAGGCGCTCACAGCTAGTCATCCATTCTTTTAACGGGTTAGCGTCTGGTTCGGTTGGATAAACACCAATATTAGAACTGATCGACGGTATAATTTGATCACCGGAGAGCACCAGATGGTCGTCACAGCTCCAAAACGTGGCGTGATCTGGCGCATGTCCGTGATCTACTCGAATATCCCAGGTTCTGCCTCCCATTTCAATCTTATCACCCTCAAAAATTTTTTTAAAACCAATTGGGATTGCATGTACTATATCAGAAAAATTGAACGGTCTCTCTGATTTGCGAACTTCAAACAAATCAGAACGCATCCCAGCTTTTCTATAAAAATCAATCTGACTTTCCACGTATGTTTCCTGAGTATCAAGCGTCAACATACGCGCCGTAAGGTAAGCTACTTGGGTTGAAACATACTCCGCCCCATAGTGTTCAACGAACCAACCATGCAAACCTACATGATCAGGGTGATGGTGAGTAGCAATCACCCGTTTGATTGGCTTGCCACTCAAAATATTATCAATTAAATTTTGCCACATCCCGATCACCTTACGGGTCTTTATTCCTGTATCAATTAAAGTCCAACCGTCACCGTCGTCCAAAATATATATATTAACATGGTCCAATTTCATGGGGAGTGGGAGCCTAAGCCACATTACACCTTCTGCAATTTCTCTTATTTCGCCATTGTTGGGTGGCTGATCCCAGGGATACCTTATTGTAGTCATACTGGGTCTCTAAACTGCAAAATCATTGAGCCCTATTGCATAAAGATCCGCAGCCCCAGTTTGTGCCTGCGCACACAGCGCAACACTTTCTGGCAGTAAACTGTTAATGTAAAAAGTGGCAAGACGAACGCGCTTTCCCTCTCCAGACATGGCCGCTACCAAATGAAAATATCCACCCAAAACGCGAGCAAACGCTTTCTGATAAGCTACGGCGCCTGCAAAGCGTTCGTTGATATCTTGCTGGACCAACCACTCAGTAGTTTTTCGAAGCCCATCCACGGCTGATCTCAAAAGTGGAATCAAAGTACTGTCGTTAGCTGTTGCTATAAAACTATCCATATCATCCATCAGCGAAAATGCAGCTTCACCACCATCCGTCATTTTACGAGCAACCAAATCCATTGCCTGGATGCCATTAGTGCCCTCATATATTGGCGTGATACGCACATCACGCCAATATTGCGCAGCTGCTGTCTCCTCAACAAAGCCCATCCCACCATGAATTTGCACTCCAAGATCAGCAACAGAAACTCCAGTATCACTTCCAAACGATTTTGAAATAGGCGTCAGTATAGCGGCTTTAGCCTGCCACTTAGGATCATCAGTTGCATTAGCCATATCTATGGCAATCGCACAGGCAGCACCAATGGAGCGGGCTGCAAAAATTTCTGCCTTCATATGCGCTAGCATTCTTCGTACGTCTGCGTGATCAATAATTGTACCAGTGCCATCAGCCACCATTGAGCGGCCTTGTTTCCGCTCAAGCGCAAAGGCTAACGCATGTTGGTAGGCACCTTCAGCCACTCCAATACCCTGCATCCCCACAGCCAAACGGGCATTGTTCATCATCGTAAACATGCAAGCCATGCCATTGTTCTCTTGCCCCACAAGCCAACCCGTTGCGCCTGAATACTCCATCACTGCTGTTGGGCTACCATGGATACCTAATTTGTGTTCAAGGCTGACACAACGCAGATCATTTCGGGCACCCAGACTACCATCAGAATTCGGTAAATATTTGGGTACCAAAAACAGACTAATGCCCTTTGGACCCGGCTTACCGTCTGGAAGGCGCGCTAAAACAAGATGACAAATATTTTCAGCGATGTCGTGCTCACCCCAAGTTATATAAATCTTTTGTCCAGTAATTTTGTACGTGTTGTCCAATTGTAGTTCGGCTTTTGTTGTCAGTGCGCCAACATCTGATCCAGCGTGTGGTTCAGTCAGGTTCATAGTACCGGTCCACTGACCAGATATAAGTTTAGGCAGATAAAGCTCTTGAAGTTCCTTACTTGCGTGGTGCTCTAAAGCCTCAATTTGGCCCTGAGACAGCAATGGACACAAATTGAGAGAAATACATGCCCCACACATCATATCATGCATAGCAGCATTCATCGCAAAAGGTAGGCCCATACCGCCATGCGTTGTGCCTGCAGAAATACCAATCCAACCACTTTCCGCAATCGCCGAATAACCTTCAGCAAATCCTGGCGATGTCCGAACAATACCATTTTCAAGATGCGCTGGATATAAGTCGCCGGGGCGTTGTAGGGGAGCCATAACGGTGTCACACATTTTACCGCACTCTTTAAGAACAGCGTCTGTGATATCGGGAGTAGCCTCAGAAAAGCATTCGTTTTCAATGACCTGTTTAAGAGATACCACTTTATCAAATATAAACTGATATTCGCCAACTGGCGCTTGATAAGGCATTTTAAACTCCAAAAATGGCAATTTTGTCTTAAATCATTTTAACCAAAACGACTAAGCTTTGAAATAGCTAGCTTTCAGAACGCGGCGTCACCTTTTTATAGGGGCCTACGGTAGCTTTTTTTATAATAAGTGTTGATCAAGCTCGGCCAGCCTGGGAGGAGAGCATTAAAGGATCGACACCAAGCGAGGCAAGTGCCGCAGCCCATTTGTCACTATTAGCTATATTAAAGACCAGATCGTAGGTGGCATCACAGATCAACCAGCCATTTTGTAATAACTCTGCCTCGACTTGACCAGATGCCCATCCAGAATAGCCTAAGGCCAACAAGCTTATGTCAGGTCCATCACCCTTGGCCATATCCTCTAAAATATCAGGTGTGGCAGTCATCGAGAAGCTTTCATCAACATTTAGGGTATCTACTCCCGCTTGATAATCCGAAGAGTGCAAAATAAAGCCACGTATCTGTTCAACTGGTCCACCAAAATGAACCTTAGTATCAATTATTGAGCCATTAAAGCTGATGTTCAGTTGATTAAGCAGCTTTTTAAATTTCAGCTTAGGGTTGGGCTTATTAACTATTAGCCCCATTGTGCCCTCGTCTGAATGTGCACAGACGTAGACAACCGAATATTCAAACCTGACATCTCCCATTGCAGGCATTGCGACCAATAGTTTCCCCGCAAGGTTCATTACTTCAGTTTTCATGATGAAAATATTAAGCTGATTACCACTAACGGCAAGAGATTATATTTAGCCTGTGCTAAATATAATAAAAGAAAGTTCTCATTTCATCATTCTATGTATATTGGATTACTTATGACCCGTTTCTTTTATAACATTATAATTGCGTTATCTCTGCTTGGAGCTTTAAGAACCCCTGCGATGGCAGTTGAGTTGGATCAAATTGTTCAAGTAGTTCTGAAGAAAGGGTGGCGAAAAGAAAGTGGAGACCACATCGCGGCCCTACAAATAACACTAGCACCAGGCTGGAAAACGTACTGGCGCCAGCCAGGAGACACAGGGATATCACCAAGATTTGACTTTAGTGGTTCAGAAAATTTGACGATATTAGATGTAATCTATCCGGCGCCCAAAATAACTTGGCAAGGTAATTACCGCTCATTTGTGTATTATGAAAATGTGATATTTCCAATTTTAATTAGGCCAGAAGTCACTGAAACTGCAACTTTACGTGGGAAGGTAGACATAGGGGTTTGTAAGGAAATTTGTATCCCAGTCTCCTTCGAAGTCGACACAACTTTAACTGCTACAAATCTGGAAGATACGTTGATAAAAAGTTTCTTAAATGCCAAACCTCAGGTTGGATTTGGCAAGGTGATTTGTGAATTCAAGCCAGTGTTGAACGGAATGCAAATTTCTTTATATTTGAATATGGCGGAACCAGAAATTCAACATGCAGTGATCGAAGTTGGCGATCCAAAATTATCGATCGGAACACCGAAGATATCACAAGAGGAAAACCAGCTCAAAATTGTTTCAAACGTCTTAACTCCAACTGGAAATTCAGTTTCAATCACACGCAGCGACGTCGTGACTACTTTATTTTCAGCAGAAAGTGTCACTGAATTTACTGGTTGCAATAGCTCTTAACGCCTTGCTAAAAAATTTGGGCTCAACGCTGACAAAAAATATACAAGCATCACGACAACAGCGCTGCTGACGAGAAATAATACCAAGGCCAATTGAGGGGCAGATACCATTGAGGCTAATGCTAAATTCGAAAGTGGTAATGGCAAACCACCAGTAATGAGCACCCAACCCAACGTTCCAACAAACAATACACTGACTAAAACTAAAGCAGTCGCAACAGGCAGAACTGGACCGCGGGCTTTTGACAATCCACGAAGCGCACGCTTAAAGCTAGAAACTTGCGCAGCAATGTCAGCTTGCATTGCCATTAAAGCAGGCACCACAATCAAAACTAAAACCATCCCAAATCCCAACCCATAAACTAAAGTAATCACCGTTGGCTTCAGAAATTGGGCTTGTGATGACGTTTCATACAATAAAGGAGAAAGTCCTAAGACTGTGGTCAATGTAGTGAGCATCACAGGTCGCAAGCGATCAGTTACCCCATCTAAAATCGCTGGGAACAGACCCCGTTCTTTTGCATACTCATCTATAGTCGTTATCAAGACTATTGAGTCATTAATGATTATCCCAACCATTCCAATCAATCCAACCACCGAAAACAAAGATAACGGAATGTCGTACCACCAATGACCATAAATTGTGCCGACCAGACCAAATGGTATGATCGCCATAATGACCAAGGGTCTTGTCCAGCTTGAAAAAATCCACGCTAACGTCATGAAAATACCAGCAAGCGTCAAAATAAGCCCACGTGTAGCATCATTACGAAAATCATCCTCTTGCTCGGCTAACCCAGACAAATTGAAAACTACTTGAGTTTCCTCCGCAATTTTTGGTAAGATCGTTTCCTCTAATTCTGCAATAATAGAATTTGCACGAGCTGGATCGTCTTCAGATATATCTCCTGTGACAGAAATTACTTGAACCCCATTCTCACGCCGAACTGTGGAAAAACCCGTGCGCTGTTCTACCGTCACTATATCTGCGAGAGGTACATAATCACCTGCTTGCGTACGGATAAGCATTCTATCAGTAAAATCTGCTGTTAGCTCACCCTTGGGAACTTCCACCCGAATTGTGGCTGATCTGGGTCCATCTGGAAAGCTAGCAGCCTCAATACCATTCAAGCGATTTCGTAAAGTTCTTCCAAGAGCGTCAATAGTCAGCCCAAGAGATTGCCCTTGTGGCGTCAACTCTAAAATCAACTCTTCTTTATCATAAGCCAGGGTATCCTCGACAGCCGATACTTCAGGGTACTTAATGAGTGCAGATTGCAAGGCTTCAGATGCTGCTTTTAAGGTATCTGCGTCAGCACCTGAAAATTGAACGTCCAATGCATCTCCACCGGGGCCAGAACTCCACCCACGAAAACTGATTGTTTCTACACGTGGGTGCCGCCGAACAGCATCTTGTAGATCAGCGACAAAGGCATAAGATGAATAAGGCCTTAAATCTGCATCTATAAGCTCAACCGCTATAGAACCTAATTGGTCCCGATCTTTTGTGTCAGATCCAGCAAGAGGTCGACCTGAGTTTCCACCAATTTCCACCATCACAAAGCTGATAGGAGATCGTCCGTGTTTTTCTTTATATTGTGCGCCAACTTCTTCGACTGCATCTTGAAATGCTTTCATTTGTAGCATCGAGTCTTCGCGCGTTGCTCCTGGAGCCATTGCAAAGTTACCAGTCACCGACGAACGCTCCGGGGCATTGAAAAATCGCCATTGGACATCGCCATTAATAAATAAAACTGCCTGACTTGCTAACGCCAGAACGACAGCAGCAAACACTGGATAACGAGCCCATATTACAAATTTTATAAATGGCCGAAAAAGAAGTCTTTTGAAGTGTTCAAGTAATTTATTCATATTATGCGACGGCAAGTCATACCAACGCAAGGCTCCACCATCAGTAATCGAATGTGCCATATGGTGCGGTAAAATTAAGAAACACTCTGCCAAAGACGCAATCAATACTACTATCACCGTGAAGGGAATATCTGCTATCAAGTCTCCAAAGCGCCCGCCAATAGCGACCAGACCAAAAAATGCAATTACCGTCGTAAGCGTTGCTGAAAAAACCGGTGTAAACATACGTTTTGCCGCATTTTCCGCCGCGACCATTGGGACTTCACCCAAACTACGAGCACGAAAGTCTGCGTGCTCACCAACCACGATAGCATCATCGACTACAATTCCAAGTGTTATAATGAGAGCGAATAACGATATCATATTGATTGTTATTCCAAACACGAACATCAGAGCGACAGCAGCAGCCATGGCCGCCGGAATCCCAGCCGCTACCCAGAAAGCGGTTCGCACATTTAAAAACAAAAATAGTAGAAGTAAAACCAGCCCAAGCCCTTGGAGGCCGTTTTTCATTAACATTGACAGTCGGGCCGAAATAGCCTCAGAGCGAGTCCGTATAAGTTCGACCTGAACCTCCGGCGGCAAAATTTCTTCCATTGCCTGTGCAACATTCTCAACAGCTTCTTGAATGGCGATAGCATCCCCTTGGGCAGATCTATCAATGCGAATAGATATTGCTTGCTTTTCACCCACGAAGTAGGCTCGATTTCGATCAATACCTTGCTCAATCACTCGGCCTACATCACCAATAGTAAGCGCGGAACCATCTGTATTTGAACGTAACACAATCGTACTAATGTCACGCGCACTGCGTTTAGCAACTCCTGTCCGAATGCGCGCACCACCCGCAAAGTCGCCCGCCGGATCAGCTTCAGCTTCCTCCGCAATTGCGCTCGCTACTTGCGCCATAGTTACGTCATGCTGGATCAAAGAAAGGCTATCAACCTCCACAATAGTGGAACCTGAAGCCACGCCTCGAACACTGGTCCGAGTAACACCCGCGGCAAAAAGGCGGGTAATAAACTCATCAGTAAACAGGGCCAATTGCTTAATATCCACTGGACC
>JAFMEA010000034.1 GCA_017856985.1 Planktomarina sp. | reverse complement strand
GTGAATTAACAGGGAATTTAATTGAGGAACCGTGCATACTGCTCCTCCCAATTGAAAGGGATATCCCTGGCCGATAGCGTCTTTATGGTGAGCCCCTGACCCGTGTTGCCATCCAACATTGCCGTGACGAGCTTGGGGGATAAGGCCTGTAGATTTGCCACTGTGGAACATACTGGCGGACCGCTAGCCAGCATTTTGCAAAACCTATTCAACTATAACTTGGCCTTAGTCTCTACCTAGTTGACCCAATGTTTATGGTAAGGTTTTCGGATATTCCTTGGACTGTAACTCGGTCCAGAAGGATCAACGAGCGTTCAGCTTTCACGCTAACCATCTCATCAGATATGCTTTCCAATACGTCACACTGACGTAGGCAAAAGGGTTCAGTAAAGAAATCAATTAGCCGCCAATCGGACGTCGCGATATCTGAATTTTCAATGCGAGGCCCATGTGGAGCAGCGCTAGAAGTTGTCATTAAATACGGAATAGACGAACCTAGGAAATTATTTAGTATAAGCAAAATATCTTTAAAGCTTAAATGGAATAAGCAATCACGACAAAATAAAAGATCCACTTTTGGCAGCGTATTTTTTGTCAGATCTAGATGAATAAAAGTTGTATCTTTATCACCATATTCAGATTGGTTATATTTTATCAGTGGCTTAACAATGTCTCCACCGATATATTTTATAGAAGTATTTTTTGTAACATGTTGCATCCAATTGAAATCGCCACACGGCGCGTCAAGCATTTTTTTGATTTTATATTGGTCTAATATTCTGGGCAGTTTTACTCGAATATTCTGCGTATTTTCAAGGGTAGAACCTTCACCACTGCGCGATTCCGAACTATTCCAGTGATTTGAGCTATATATTTCTGTGAAGCGGTCTTCTGGTTTTTTTAACCCTAGGATTTTTTTCCTCCTTGATCCCGTTGTTGCCTTGTTGACCGTTAGTCTTCGCTCTGCATTTAGCTCGAGCTTAGATGCACCTTGATTTAATAACTTCATCTTTAGCACCCGCAAAAGCTCTTGGTAGAGACAAATTGAGTTGCCAGTCAAGCATTGAAAACTAACAACGACAAAAAACGTATTATTTTGATCTCATTGCTGTGTTGCATGCATACTATGAAGAGATCTTGCCAGATTTGGCTTAATTTTTGCTTGAGAAGGTTTGGATATGCTCAGTGCATAATTTGCAAATTCAGTTTTTATGTCAAAAAGTTTGTTGCGACACGCTCTTATTCTTTCCCAGCTAAAAGAGTGGCTTAGATATTCAAACCACCTCGTGACCGATGGACGTTTTGTGGGTCATGGCGGTTACGGAGGCCATTTTCTTTTAATAAAACTATAACAAAAAAATCCTGTATGGTTTTGAGTGTTTTGGAAAACGAAGATGGATATGATGATGCGTATATGGGTGCGGATGCTACTATCTTGTGAGATATTTGCATGCAATAAAAACTAGTTTAATAAATTTCAGAACTAGTTAGGAAAACATCTATTAGAATTGGGAAACCATCTATCAATCTATTTTGGCACTGTCTATTAAAACTGTTTTAGGGAGCGTTGCAATTTTCAACCTTGCCCGTAGAGCCTACCGAAAACAAAATAGCGTATTAAAACAAACCTTTACAATTGTTGGAAGCTTTTAGTGCTACAATATAATTTAATGGTAACTTAGCCATTTTTGGCTATCAAATAACCTTCAGCATATTGTTTTTAAGAAATTATCAAGGAGTGAGTGACCGTGTTCTGATGCGATAGATTCTGGATGAAACTGTACCCCATGTATTGGGAGTTCGCGATGTTCTAATCCCATTATTGTACCGTCTGCGAGCTCAGCTGTAATCTCAAGACACTCTGGTAGGCTGGCACGATCAACTATAAGTGAATGGTAACGGGTAGCGTTGAATGGATTTGGCAACCCAGAAAATATTCCAGTGGCCTGATGTTGTATCCTACCCATTTTTCCATGCACGATTTCTCGACAACGACCCACCTGGCCCCCAAAAGCCTGACCGATAGTCTGATGGCCCAAACAAATACCAAGTAAGGGTGTTTCCGTTCGAGCCGCCTCCGCGGTTAGCTTAAGGCAGATGCCCGCCTTGTCAGGGTTGCAGGGACCGGGCGCCAGTACAATACCTGATGGTTTCATACCCATCGCCTCGTCTAAAGAGAGGGCATCATTGCGCCGCACAATGACATCGGCTCCCAATTCACCGAGGTAATGAACCACATTATAAGTAAAGCTATCATAATTATCTATTAAAAGCAGCATCTCTCAAGTCTTTTCTGTAAAAGTGCAGAAAGCCTAGGCATTATTATTGATAATGGCCAGGGTCGTATCCAACCGTCAAGTGGTAGAAGATTTACAAGCCAGTTTGATATAAACAACTCAGCATTAATTCTTATCTAAAATAGCAATGTCTAGCTGTTGGAACCACTGTTAAACCGGGCGGCATCCGCGGCGGCACGGCGAATAGCATTAGATTTGTGGATTGTTTCTTGGTACTCTGACTCAGGATCGCTATCGTAAACAACCCCGCCACCAGCTTGAATATAAAGCTTTTTGTCCTTTATTATTGCCGTTCTTAGAGCAATGCACATGTCCATGTCCCCGCCCGCACTAATGTAGCCCAACCCGCCCCCGTAGATCCCACGTTTTTCAGGCTCTAACTCATCAATAATTTCCATGGCACGGACTTTGGGCGCACCACTTACAGTGCCGGCAGGCATTCCAGCAAAAAACGCCGAAAGCGCGTCTTTGTCATCAGCAAGCTTCCCAATAACGTTTGAAACAATATGCATTACATGGGAGTATCTTTCGATGATAAACTGCTCAGTCGGCCGGACACTCCCCAGTTTGGACACTCTACCAACATCATTGCGGCCTAGATCAAGTAACATAAGATGCTCAGCCAATTCTTTTTTGTCCGCCAACAGTTCAGCCTCAAGTGCTAGGTCTTCACTAGGTGAGGCTCCGCGCGGTCGGGTGCCCGCAATTGGGCGGATAGTCACCTCATTTCCAAACACTCTTACCAAAATTTCTGGGCTAGCTCCGATTACCTGAAACCCTCCAAAATTAAAATAAAACATAAAAGGTGACGGATTGGTCTGACGTAGTGACCGATAAAGCGAAAACGGGGGTAATGGAAAATCCTGAGTCCAGCGTTGTGAAGGAACAACCTGAAAAATGTCGCCAGATCGAATATAGTCTTTGGCTTTTTCGACAGCGGCCAAATATTCTTTTTTTGCAAAATTGGAAACAGGTGGTGATATTTCAACTGCTTCACCTAGGTAGCGAGACACTTGTGGCACTGGGCGTTCAAGATCACGCACCGCATCCATTACGCGTTCCGTTGCCTGCTCATAGGCTTCACGCGCAGGTTGCTGACTATTAAACCAAGCTGGCGAGACAACCGTCACCTCACTTTTGACTCCGTCCAGTACAATGATAACCGATGGCCGCATCATTACCGCATCTGGCAAACCCAGTGGGTCGGGGTTGATATTAGGCAGGTGTTCGACCAAACGGATCATATCGTAACCAAGGTAACCAAAAAAACCAGCAGCAGCCTGTGGTAAATCTTCAGGAAGATCGATCTGGCTTTCCTCAATAAGAGCACGCAAAACTTCAAGTGGTGCATCAGTTTGGGGCTCATAGTTGTCCAGATCAAATCGTGCTTGACGGTTCACTCCACTTTTATTGCCATGACAAGTCCAGATTAGGTCCGGCTTCATACCAATGATGGAGTACCGGCCGCGAACCTCACCGCCCGTCACTGATTCTAGCATAAATGCATTACGCGCCGCGCCAGTCAATTTAAGCATCAAAGACACTGGGGTGTCCAAATCGGCTGCAAGTCGAGTAAATACGATTTGATTTTCGCCACGGCCATACCTGACCTCGAAACTGGAAAATTCTGGTGTCAGGGACATATCTTTAACCTATATACTCAATGTGCAAGAATTATGTATGCACACCTTTAGTGCCGATTAACTTAACGAAAACCTGACGCTGGTTTGAATGTCAATACATTGGCCACGAGAGCAGCCAGAAGCAGTGGTGCGACAATATTATATACGCATTGATTTTGGTCACAAAGTATGATGACGTTAGCGCTAACAAAAAAAGGTGGAGAACTCGATGAGCCTGCATCCAAAACTGGACGACGTGACACAAAAGATTGTGGAGCGTTCAAAAAAGAGCCGTCACGCCTATCTGGCAAAAATAGGCAAAGCCGCTAAGGATGGTCCACGTCGGGCACATTTGAGCTGTGGCAACCAGGCCCATGCCTATGCGGCTATGGGGGTGGATAAATCTACATTGCTCGAAGAACGTGCGCCCAATATCGGGATCATTACCGCTTATAATGATATGCTCTCCGCGCATCAGCCGTTTGAAACCTATCCCGCACAAATCAAAGAGGCCGCCCGCGCCTTTGGAGCCACCGCTCAAGTCGCGGCAGGTGTGCCTGCTATGTGTGATGGTGTCACCCAGGGGCAGCCAGGCATGGAGTTAAGCCTTTTTTCGCGCGACACCATCGCACTTGCAGCCGCTATTGGCTTGTCCCACAATACATTCGACGCGGCTGTTTTTCTCGGAGTCTGCGATAAGATTGTGCCCGGTTTGGTAATTGCCGCCGCCACCTTTGGCCATTTGCCCGCAATATTTCTACCTGCGGGGCCAATGCCCTCAGGCATCTCTAACGATGAGAAGACCGAAGTGCGCAAACGCTTTGCTGATGGTCAATGTGATCGTGAAGAGCTGATGGCCGCAGAGATGGCCAGCTATCACGGGCCTGGAACCTGTACGTTTTATGGCACAGCCAATTCTAACCAAATGCTGATGGAATTTATGGGCCTGCACCTTCCAGGTGCCAGCTTCGTGCCCCCAAACAGCGATCTGCGTAATGCGCTTAACATTCAGGGCATCAAACAGGTTTTGGCTAATACCGTATTGGGGGAGACCTATTTCCCTACGTCTGAGATTTTAAATGAAAAAGCTTGGGTCAACGGTATTGTTGGTTTGATGGCCACAGGCGGCTCAACCAATCTTGTCCTGCATATACCCGCCATGGCACGCGCTGCAGGGGTAATCCTGGTGCCACAGGATTTTGTTGATATTTCTGCTATCGTGCCACTCTTGGCTAAAGTCTATCCAAATGGCCTTGCCGATGTGAACCATTTCCACGCCGCTGGCGGCCTGCCATATTTGATAATGCAACTTCTGGATGCCGGATTGTTACATGAGGATGTCAAGACCATCATGGGGCCTGGTCTGCGTCATTTCGGCCATCAAGCGGTGCTTGCTGATGGTAAAGTCGGCTACTCAAAAGCCCCCAAAAAAAGCCTGAACCAAAAAATATTACGTCCCGTAGATGACCCGTTTCAAATCAGCGGTGGTTTACAGAATCTTACAGGCAATCTCGGGATGGCAGTTATAAAAATTTCTGCTGTGGCCGAGGATCGACGTTTCATCGAAGCACCAGCAGCAGTGTTTCACAGCCAGGATGCAGTTAAAAAAGCCTTCCAATCAGACGCACTTAACCGCGATGTGATTGTTGTGCTCCGCTATCAAGGCCCTTCGGCCAATGGCATGCCTGAGCTGCACAATCTCACACCATTTTTGGCCATTATACAAGATAGAGGCTTCAAAGTGGCCTTGGTCACTGATGGCCGTATGTCGGGCGCCTCGGGTAAAGTTCCTGCCGCCATTCATCTGTCACCAGAAGCCGCCGCCGGAGGGCCAATTGCTCAAATTCAAGATGGCGATATGCTGCGCCTCAATGCGGTGACTGGAACTCTGGAAACATTGGCTGAAAATTGGCAGGATCGCCATATTATACATCCAGAGCTGTCGGAGAATGAAGAAGGCATGGGACGTGAATTATTCTCTATGTTTCGGCGCACCGCTGGCCCTGCCTCTCAAGGTGCAGGCGTCGTAATATAGGAAAATTAAATGATACATTCAGATTTGATTGCGAAAATTTGCGCAGCTGCTCCCGTTATCCCCGTTTTGACCATCGATCGGGTTGAAGATGCCCAACCCTTAGCCCGCGCCTTGATTGCAGGTGGTTTGCCCGCCTTGGAGATCACCCTGCGCACGGATGCGGCTCTTGAAGCGATTGCCGCCATTGCAGAGGTTGAGGGCGCCATGGTGGGGGTTGGTACATTACTCACTCCCGCGCAGGTCCAAGATGCAAAAGCCGCAGGCGCAATATTCGGTGTTTCACCGGGTGCCACGCCAAGCTTGATCGCAGCGGCGCTCGAGTTTGACTTGGCACTTTTGCCCGGTGCCGCCACAGCCACGGAGGCCATGCGCTTGTTAGAGCAAGGTTTTACCTTTCAGAAATTTTTTCCTGCGGAAGCTGCAGGCGGTGCACTGGCTCTGGGTTCAATGGCGGGGCCTTTGCCACAGATCACCTTTTGCCCAACTGGCGGCGTGACCCCTGAAAATGCGAAAACCTACTTGGCATTGCCCAATACGCTTTGCGTGGGGGGCAGCTGGATTGCACCTAAGGCCCTCGTCGCCACAGGTGCTTGGGATGAGATTACGCAGATTGCCCGTCGTGCCGCTAGTCTGCTTCAATAGCACGCCCAACTCTGCGGCCACATATCCTATTCACGCATCAATTTTAAGTTAAAGCGTGCCGCTGCTCTCGCCGAGTGAGGTCAACTATTGAGCGCATAGATTTAGTTTATGCCAGCAATCCGATGCGTGTTCATATTTGTCTTACTGCACCGCCAGCTTTGCGATGTCCCAAGCCGTCAATATAGGCCAACACCTCTCAAAAAGCTATTTCTGCCTTGGGATTTGGTTTGCTGGGAACCTTGGATCGAATATCGGCAAGTTTTCTACGCAGAGTTTGCAATATTACTCTCCAAAGCCTTTATTCGAAATTCAATAACCCTAAGCTCAAAGGTATGTCTGTAGCTGTCGATAAGGCCCATAACTTAGCTTCTTAATATAGTAGAGTTCTTTCACTCACTGCACTTAAAATGCCCCTCTGGCCTGCGAGGCATCCACAGCATTCTGCATTTGGGGTAGGGGGAATAATATGGGCTTATCCTTCATTAGAACCGCTACCGATTTGTTAACGAAGCCGTTAGATTCTTAAAGTCGACAGACGTAGTGACTGTAACGATAATTATTGATTAAAAATACTTTACATATTTAAAAGATCGATTAAAATTTGAATATGTTAAAGCATTTAACAAATACCCAAATATCTCAATATAACGAGAGTGGGTTTATAAGTCCGATTGATGTTTTAACCAAAACAGAGGTTAACTCTTGCATATCGGAAATAGAGTTATTTGAGGCTGAAACAGGGAAGCAAATTGATTTTCCTTATAAGTCACGATCACACCAGATCTTCTCTTGGGCTGATCGGTTGGTACATCATCCGAAAATTCTTGATGCAGTCGAAGATATTATTGGTCCAGATATATTGTGCTATCATGCCACTCTTTGGGTCAAGCCAGCAAAATCTAATTCTTTTGTGCGTTGGCACCAAGATGGTGCGTATTTTTTTCTAGATCCAGCTTTACATGTCACTGCGTGGGTTGCTTTAACGCTGGCTGATGATGAAGCTGGGTGTATGCAGGTAATTCCCGCTTCAAACAAAAATCCGTTATTTGACCATAATGATGATATTAATCCAGACAATATGATCCCTCGTGGACAGGGATTAGCTACAGAAATTGATACGTCTGAAGCTGTTAGTATGCCACTGCAAGCTGGACAGATGTCGCTTCACCACACAAAGCTGATCCACGCCTCTTTCAATAATAATCGCGAAGAACGTCGTATTGGTTTTGGAATTAGCTATATTCCCGCCTCTGTAAAAGATATTGGTAAAACTCCCGCGCATGCACTTTTGGTAAGGGGTAAGGATAAATATAAAAATTTCCTCGAAGAAGAACGCCTATCTGCTCCATTAACAAAAAATCAGATGGCCTATCACCTGAAATTGATGCAGCAATTTCGTAAACGCCAAGACGAAGGAGCGTTGCATTCTAAAGCCAGTTTGGGCTGATCTGTAGCCTCACCGCGTTCCTCCCAAATACGGGATTGGCACTTCCCCCAAGGGCTCAGAGTGAAAAGTACTAAAATAGTCCCCTGCGTCTGGGGCCACGGGCTTTTACTGATTGCGTGGTAAGTTCGTTGAGATGGCTTCTTGTTTAGGCATCTATTAAAAGAAATGATTTAATTACGGTAGCTATACTAATATCGCTATGTGACTATCGAGTATCTTTAATCAGATATAGAAGTGATCATGCCAGCTGATCGGCCTGCAATTTCGCCTAAACTTAAAGCAGTTAATAATCCATTGCCGGATAAGTAGCCAGAAACATCTGGACCAGATACTCCACAAGCAGCACCGCCACAGGCAAAGATATTATCAAACTTAGATCCGCTAGGCCGGCAGATTTGTGCTGAGTCATTAATTATTAGTCCACCTTGGGTGTGAAACAGAGCACCTGTAACTTTAACGGCATAATAAGGTGGCTTCAGCAGCTTGGATCCATCAAAATCTCGGCCAAATGGATCATTTCCATTACCTGCTGCATAGTTATCACAATCTGTCAGAGTTTCACTCAAGGCAGATAAATCTATCCCAAGTTTATGGGCAAGATCGTTGATACTTTTTGCTTTTATGATTGCCCCACTGGCTTCAGCTTTATTGAAGTCATCAAACCCACGGCCAAATTTTACTAGGCGTTCATCAAAAATATTGAAAGCTATTTGCCCAGCCTGCTCAAGAACTGACACCGCCTGTTCAGAATAGCCACTATGCTCGTTAGAAAAACGGACGCCGTCTTTATTGATCTGAATGCCACCTTCCATCATCAAGGCCCAAGTCACTAAGATGCCATGGGGATGAGCAACCGATCCATGACCTTGGTAACCCGAAAGATGGGTAAGTTCAGCGCCTAGAGCTTTTCCCCATAATACCGCTTCACCTTGATTGCCTGGATGGCCAAAATACAGTGCATCCTTCATTTCGGGGATATATTCTGCGACGAGGTCAGGGTTTGCTCCGAAACCATTACAGGCCATAATGATAGATGCAGCCGCGACTTTCTCTGAAGAGCCATCTGGGCGCACGCAAATTGCGCCTAATGCTTTGCCAGAGTTATCAACAACAATGTCGGTAACCTGAACACCTGTCACAATTGTGATATCTTTTGCAGAAACTGCGGCCTCGAGACGATTGATCAGACCAACGCCAGTTTGTTCAGGCACAGTGTGCATGCGAAGGTTTGTGTGACCTGGATACAGGAAATTATCTAGCACATGAAATGGGATGCCGTAATCATCAGCAAGCCAATCGAGAGTTTTGGGAATTTGCTGAACAATAAGTTGAACATAGGCTGGATCAGCTGTTTTTTTATTTTTTTCCATAATATCAGTATAGAAAATATCTTTACTATCTTGAATAGATTGGTGGTCTTGGGCTTTTGTACCAGCTGCTGGAATTAGGCCAGATGACAATGCAGTTGAGCCTGAAAGCCGTGTTTCACGTTCAGCAACTAAGACAGTAACGCCAGTTTCAGAAGCTGCCAAAGCGGCAGTCAGACCAGCGGCACCACCACCTATGATCAGGCAATCAATTTCAATATCAGCAGAAAACGTGGATGCAACGAGTACGCCTGGCATGTATTATTCGCCTTTAAAAAGTTTTATGGCATCAGAAATGGACATTACTTCTCCAACGGTTGCTAGTGAGGCGATGGAAACATCATGAGTTTCTCTAGAGAAAGCCGCGCAGCCATCTTCCAAAGTGATTGTGTGGAAGTCTCTGACATGGGCATCACGAACCGTTGATGCCACGCCACCGTTGGTTACAATTCCACAAACCATTAAAGTTTTAATACCAGCACGGTTTAAAGCAAAATCGAGACGAGATTGATAAAAGGCTGAATAGGCGACCTTTTCAATAGTAATATCAGCAGGCTGAAGTTCATTAACAAGTGAATGCCCCCAACTTGATGGCATGAAGTCACCTTTGGTTAAAAATGGTCTTAGTTTTTTCAAATGAGTAGAGATGAAAGGCTCGCCATTCTTACCTGGAACAAGAGTGAATTGTGTGGATACGATCCAGCCACCAGCCTTGCGGACTTCAGCAAGCAGGGGTCCAACTTTTGAAGGTAATGCTGCAATGTCTGGGTTCGAGTTCCCTGACCGTCCATAAGCACCTAGAGGGTCCAAAAAATCATTTTGTAAATCCACAATCAGCACAGCTGTTGTTAACGGATCAAACGGATTTTTAGACATTTTATGTTACCTCTTGTTTCATGATGATATTGCCAAAATCGTCAGTTACGGCATATAAGCTTGGATCAATATATATTGTGGCATCGGGTTGAACTAGTAATGCTGGCCCTGAAATTTTACTACCCTCAGGCAATTTTAGGCGCTCGTATATTGCGGCGTCATACCATATACCATTAGCAAATATTTTTTGTTCTGCGATACGACAGGCTTCAACACTTTCGTTACGTGGACCACTTGCCAACATCTTGACATCTATTTGAGGCCGCTTGCCTATGACTGATAGCCTAAGGTTTAGGATCCGAATGGGGATTTCCTTGAGCAGACGACTATAGGATTTGAGGTAGCTTTTTTCAAAGGCGCCACGGATCACATCAATTGTTATCGCGCGGTCATTTACAATCGGCACGGCCACTGCATGGGTTTGACCGAGGTAGAGCATATCCAATTCAATAATGGTCTCAATAGCTTCAATTTTTGCATTGGTTTGCTGAATAATTCCTTCAGCTGAGCTGGTCATCTCAGCAATCAGTTTCTGCAGGTGATCATCATCAAGGGAATTAAGCATGATATTCAAAGTTTGCACTTCATCATGACGTAAATCAGACATGACACAACCCAGCGCAGAGGTGACCCCTGGATATCGAGGCACAATTGCTGCCGCTAAACCAATATCTTGCATGAGCGCCCCTGCATGTAGCGCACCACCACCACCAAAAGGCATCGCTACAAATAACTTTGGGTCATGTCCACGTTCAATTGAAATTAGGCGGATGGCACCAGCCATTTTGGAATTAGCTACTTTAACAATAGCTTCAGCGGCATCTTCAACCTTCATTCCAAGTGGGGTGGCAATATGCTTTTTTATAGCCATTACTGCTGCGTCCCGATCAAGGACAGTTAATTTATTACCAATAGGTTTGCGGGCATCAATGCGTCCCAGCACCAGGTTTGCATCAGTTACTGTGGGACGATCATTTCCAAAGCCGTAACAAACAGGTCCAGGATCAGAGCCAGCGCTGTCAGGCCCAATCTCAAGTAACCCAGTCTCATCAATATGAGCAATCGAGCCACCACCTGCACCAATGGTCGACATTTCAATCATAGGTGTCCTGATGACCATACCAAAGTCGATACTAGCCTGTGAAGTCAGTATATTCTTGCCATCAGCAACCAGTGACACATCAAAAGAAGTACCACCCATATCGCAAGTAATAACATTTAAGAATCCAGCTGCGTTCGCAATTTGACGTGCCGCCACCACGCCAGCTGCAGGACCAGAAAGGGCAGTTCGCACTGGGAATGCCTTTGCTGCATCAACTGACATAATGCCACCGTTAGACTGCACGATCAGGATTTCAGAACCGGAATTTTCATTAGCAATGCGATCCTCTAGGCGGGCTAAATAATTTGCCACAACAGGCTGAAGATAAGCATTTAAGCTGGCGGTAGAACAACGTTCAAACTCTCTAATTTCGGGCAGAATTTCTGTCGCCACGCTCACGTAATCATTTGGCCAAACCTGCCGCAAAATTTTTGCAGCTTTTGTCTCATTATTTTTATTAGCGTAGCCATTGATAAAAAATAGGCAAACAGACTCGCAGCCTTGCTCGATCAAATTTTTTGCTGCAGCTTCAATGGAAGCAGGATCAATTTCTTTGGCTACAGTGCCGTCAGCTAAAGTACGTTCAGGGACCTCAAGTCTACATTTGCGTTCAATTACAGGGGTGAATTGCCCCCACAATCCCCAAGTGCTAGGGCGGTCGCGGCGGCGCATTTCAAGCACATCACGAAAACCTTCCGTAGTGATAATCCCAGCCTTTGCGCCTTTGCGTTCAAGCAGAGCGTTTGTTGCCACGGTTGTTCCATGGATAATCGTAGAAACTGAGCTTAAATCGCGATTGGTTGCCGCCATAATACCACTTAAAAATCCACTGGATTGGTCACCTTTAGTGGATGGCACTTTTTCAACATGCACTTCACCCAATACTTCATCAAGTGATAGGATATCAGTGAAGGTGCCTCCAACATCTACGCCAATTACGATTGATTTTCTCATTTACTTTCCTTGGAGATATAACCTTGGGCCATGTCATTATCTATAAGATGTTGAAGTCGGTCCGCAGGTTTTCCATAACCGCCACCACCGGGGGTTTCTAGCCTAACCTTTTGGCCTTTACGAAGCTTGATACCTGTTATTTTTGACACTAATGGAGGCGATTTCTTATTGTTTATAGCGTCGTCATCGTCACTGTCATAATAGAACTTATTCACCGCTCCAGGGCCGCCATTAACTACCCCTGGCGGTGGAAATTTACCGCGTTCACCAAATAGGAAAGCCGTTGCGCTTTTTTCCAGCAATTCGATCTCATAAATAGCACCTAAGCCGCCACGATGCTTTCCAGCACCACCAGAATCAGGCCTGAGCGCCCACTGGGTGAAGGCAACAGGGTAGGCTGCTTCAAGAATTTCTAGAGGTGGGATCGTCGCCGTTGAAATAGGCGCATTTCCGTGATTGAGGCCGTCACCTTCAGGATGACCACCGTGACCACCCCCAAAGAACGAAAACATTACCCAGCGACTACCATTTTTGCGATGGCCTGCAATTGAGAGCGCATTAATCGTACCGTATGCACAGCCATTTACCCGTTCGGGCGCAATATGTTCAAATGCTTGAAACAAAACATCAATTAATCTGAGGATAGTTTCGGTGTAACCTCCTACGGGCTTGGGAGCCCTGACGCTTAAAAAGCTATCTTCGGGAATAATGAAATCAACAGGCTGCAAAACCCCTGCGTTTGCAGGCACATCTGTAAAAATATGTTTAAGGGCAACATAGCTCGCTGCAATAGTCGTTGACCGAGAAATGTTCACGGGACCCGCACAAGCAGGGCTGGACCGACTAAAATCTATAATAAGCCGTTCATCTTCAATGGTCATATCAACGGCGAGCCTAAGGGCAACGTCGTTAACACCATCATTGTCAAGAAAGTCTTCAACCGAAATCGTTCCATTTGGTAATGCGGATAAATGGTCACGCATCATACGGTCAGCTCGCATTTTTAACAGACTGAGGGCTTTTTTAATATTATCCTCACCATAATGGTCGAGCAGGTCGTTAAGCCGCTGCTTGCCTAAGTCTAAGGCATTGATTTGTCCATTCATATCGCCATATAGCGAGTTTGGTAGCCGTGAATTTGAAGACAGAATATCAACAATATCAGAGTTCAAGATACCCGCTGAGAAGAGCTTTACTGGTGGGATTAGCATTCCCTCTTGAAAGCACTCAGTGGCTTCTGGGTTGTAATTTCCCGGCACATTACCACCAACATCATGCCAGTGACCAACTGAAGCAAGGTAACAAAAAACTTCCCCATTTCGGTAAATTGGCTTTACTAACCTGAAGTCTGATAAATGAGTACCACCATCATAAGGATCGTTAAAAATATAGACATCGCCATCTTCCAGACCACCATCACGAGCAACTTTATCGATAACCGCTTTCACAGCAAACGCCATGACACCAACAAAGATTGGCAATCCTGACTTTCCTTGAACAAGAGTTTCTCCCGTAATAGCATCGTAAATGCCATGACTAGCGTCATGGGCTTCGGCGATAATCGGGTTAAATGCAGAACGGAACAAGGTAGCATCCATTTCATCTGCTATCTGTTCAAGTCTACCCTTCAAGATAGCAAGAGTGACGGGGTCCATTTTAATTTCACTCATAATAAACTAATCGCTTCCTTTGTTTTCATATTTGGCCCCGTGTTGAATTAGTTCTTTAGTGCCTATCAATTTATTTAGGCTATCAAAATTATGCATTTTATCTGAGAACGCATCGTTGCTACCATTTGCCAATAAGCCTAAATAATAAGCCTCCATGTGGTAAGAAATTGCCCGCACAGCACCACCTGGAAAGATGGCTATTTTATATCCTAATGCAGCTAAGTCATCCGCAGACAAAATAGGGGTTTTGCCGCCTTCGACCATATTTGCAAGTAGTGGAATTTTGTCAGAAAATTCAACGCAAATTTTCTGCATTTCGTCTAGTGATTGTGGTGCCTCAACGAATAGTACATCTGCCCCGGCGTCTTTGTATGCTCCAGCACGGTCAATAGCCTCAGCAAAACCTTCCACTGCACGCGCATCAGTTCGAGCAATGATTAATGTTTCTTCATTAGCCCTCGCGTCCAAGGCAGCATGAATTTTACCCACCATTTCCTTAGTACTGATTAGTTTTTTTCCATCCAAATGGCCACATTTTTTTGGGAATGATTGATCCTCAAGTTGGATTGCATCGGCACCAGATCTCTCAAAGCTTCGAACGGTACGCTGGACATTAAGGGCATTACCAAACCCAGTGTCACCGTCAACGATAATTGGCGTATCTATGCGATCAGTGATTGCGGCGATGGTGTCATTTACTTCAGAAACGCTGACAAGTCCGATGTCAGAGGTACCAAACCTGGTATAGGCAAGGCTTGCACCAGACAAGTAAACGGCCTTTGCCCCAGATTGAGTTGCTATGAGGCCAGATAGCGCATCATAAATGCCAGGAGCCAACAGCAATTCATCTCCAGTTATCAAGTTGCGTAAGGTCAAATTGAGGACCCTTCAGTTTGAAAACGTTTTTCAAGGTGAGGAACCAATCCACCGTCTAATATTAACTCTTTTAGAAAACCTGGGAATGGGATCAAGCTAATGGAGGTTGCATCGTCTAAGATCTGCAATTCTGCAGTATCAAAATCAAACTTTACTTTGGCCCCATCAACTAAAGTTGGTATGTCCATCAATACCTCATCTATGGTAAAAACAGGCAGGCCAAGGTTAATGGCATTACGGTAGAAAATTCCCGCAAAACTTGGGGCGATAACTGCTGCTATGCCTAAATATTTTAAAACTTCAGCTGCTTGTTCTCGTGATGATCCTACCCCCATATTGGCATTGGCTAAAATTACGTCACCTTGATTTACTGAATGGGAAAAGTCAGAGCGCACAGCTTCCAGGCAATGCTTAGCGAGCTCAGGTAATGGCGATTTCATATAGTATCCGGGTGCCAGAACATCAGTATCAATAGTACCTTCAAGTCTCCACAGTCGCGGCATCTATTACTCCCCCAGCAAAAGTCTAGGGTCAGTGAGTGTACCAGTGACAGCAGACGCTGCAACGGTATAAGGTGATGCTAAGTAAACTGCTGAAGTCTGTGCACCCATCCGGCCTTTGAAATTGCGTGCGGTGGAAGAAATACAAACTTGATTTTCACCTAAACGATCCTCGCCATAGCCTGCGCAAATACCACATGAATTTGATAGAAACTCAGCCCCTGCATCTTGGAGGACCTGCATAATACCATCGTCTTTAGCCCGATTTTGGTCACGCAAGCTCGCTGGAGCAACTTTAAGTGTTATGCCGTTGGCAATGTGCCTGCCTCGCAACACTTTGGCGGCAGCAACAAGGTCGATATATTTTGCTCCTGTGCAGGCGCCAATATAAGCAACATCAAAGCCTATATTGCGAAATTCACTTGCATCATCAGCGTTAGCAGGAGAATGTGGTGCAGCTATTTGTGGTGATAAGTTTGTTGCGTCAAAATTTATAATGTTACTTGGTTTTTCAGCTGTTTCAATTTGAAAGTCACGCCAATTTTCGGGCACTTGACCACCTGCTGCTTCAACATATGCAATAGTTGTTTCATCAGGAGCGATTAGCCCTACCTGCGCGCCAAGTTCGGCTGCCATATTTGATAAAGTCATTCGCTCTTGCATTGGCAGGCTTCGTATTGTTTCACCTGCATATTGGATAGCTTGGTAACGGCCTCCACCCATGCCAATTTTACTGCACATTGCCAACATCATATCTTTTGCTGTGACATATTCAGGTAATTGGTTTTTCCATGACATTAAGATAGTTTCTGGTGTCTGAATCCAAATGGATCCCGTGGCAAGTACGCCAGCCATCTCAGTTGCACCAATCCCAAACATATAAGCGCCAAAGGCACCACCAGTAGGCGAATGACTGTCACCGCCAACGCAAAAAATGCCTGGGGTCAGATGGCCGCGTTCAGGCAAGACAACATGACATATCCCTTGTTCATCGTAAAAATTTTCAATCGATTGATCTTTTACCCACTTTTTGGTCAGTGCCTGAATGGCGCGAGTTTCATCACTGTCGGCGGGGACATAATGGTCAGTGACAACAACAATCTTATTTTTATCCCAAACCTTGCGATTTAGTCTTTCCAAAATTGGTTTTACCCTGCGTGGCCCACCGGAATCATGGATCATGGCAAGATCAACATCGCAAATAATAATGTCTCCAGCCGTAAGTTTGGATTGACCAGAGGCCTTAGAAAGAAGCTTTTTTGCTAATGTCACCATAAAAAAACCGTAGCATAAAAATACAGCAATACTATAAAATTTTTTTGCCTTAATATATCACCAATATATCAGTCATCTGATAATTACAGAAAATTTAAAGTTGATGATTTGAGGAGAAGGAAAATGCCACTGATTGAATGCACCTTAATAGAAGGATATAATCCTACCACTCGCCGTTTGGTGTCAGAGCGCATTACTGATGCTGCTTGTTCGGCTATTGGCGCATCGCCTGAATTTGTGACTGTCACTATCAAGGAAGTGGCACAAGAAAATTATATGCGGGGTCGAAGCCAAAAAGTACCAGCGCCCGCTCCAATCCAGCCAGATGAGATAGTAAGGCAGTTTTTATCCTCAATGCAAAACCGTAAGCTTGATGATGCACAGAAATGGCTTGCTGACGGGGCTGAAATGGTGTTCCCGGGCGGTAAACGTTTTACGGCCCTCACGGAGGTCGTAGATTGGGCGAAGACCCGATATCAATCAGTTATGAAAAAATTTGAACAGGTTGAAACCTCTTTCAATGGCAAAAATGCTACGGTATATTGCCATGGAACCTTGCAAGGCGTTTGGCTGGATGGAACAAATTTTGATGGTATTCGCTTCATTGATAAATTTTTGATAAGTGATTGCAAAATCACGCATCAAGAAGTCTGGAATGACTTGGTTGAAGCGCGGGGGTCCAGACTTTGAAAGATAGCAAATTCAAATCAATGGTCATAAGCTACTTTCATGGTGTTGACCACGAAGATCTACCATTATTGCTTAGCACGCTCAGTGTGCACTGCGTATTTTCAATTGAAACTCATGATATAAAACTCATTGGTCATGAGGCTATTACGGGGATGTTTCACCGCCTCTGGTCAAACCATAAGTGGGTTCGCCATGACCAATTCTCATTTGTCGAAAATGTAGAAAGTAGCACTATCGCTGTCCGTTTCAGAGTTACTAATCAGCTGCACGATGGCCAGCTTGTTTATAAATCAAACTGCAACTTTTTTACAGGCGAAGGTAATAAATTTAAAGAGGTTCGAGTTTATATGGCTGGCGAGAATACATTGGATCATGCCAATCAGACTTAATGGTCAAATTCGCCAGCTGTCTTCATCATGGCATGAAGCATCTCGTCACGTGGCGCTGGCGACTTTGGGTAACCGTGGCTGCTATGGCTAAGTCCTAAGCCAAGTAGAGCTTCAACAAGCTTATAGGTAAGGGGGCCAGGGTTAATCACGGGCACATCCAGCGCACTGGCGAGGTAGGCATGTGCTTGGTGCATGGTAGTTGAACCTAGTAAGATAACATCTGCACCGTCTTCATCAATAGCTTGCCGAGCAGAGGCTTCTAACAAAGGAAAAATATCATCTTCTTTTCCGTCAAGTAGGCTTTGATTGTCAGGGGCAACGTTAATAGACCGCACTGACGCTAAGTTTGCGTGGATTCCTAGATCATTTACTGTCTTCTTATAAAGATGTTCCCATTTCTGCCACATGGTAATTATTGAAAATCGATGGCCAAGCATCATCGCCGTCAACATAGAGGCTCTACCCGGACCAACGACAGGAATAGAAAGTGATGAACGCAAAGCGGCGACGCCTGAATCACTCATCGTATCGATACATACAGCGTCAAACCCGTCTAATTCTGCCGTTAAGCCGGCTTCGAGAATAGCAATATCAGCAAGCACCATATCAGCTTCAGAGACATAGTTTTTTGGCCCCGCTTTGACTGGACGAAATGTGAACTCCATTTCATTAGAAAGTTGAACAGACTTAAGTTGTTGTTTGCGCATGGCCAGATTTTCATTGGACATGGGAAAGGGAACAATAACTAAAATTTGCTTCATATTCTCACCTGACTGTGTAAGCGTTGATCTAATTTTATGTTTTTAGGACGTCACTAATGATAACACTTGTCAATAGAAGCCTCTTTATCAGTGGCGCTGGAACAGGGATTGGCCTTGCGACCGCCCGCCTTGCCCATAGCCTTGGTGCAATGGTCTCTGGCACTGTCTTTAGTGATGACCAGATTACAAATCTGGATGGCATAATCCCTGTAGAGCGTTGTTTTATTATGGATGTTACTGATGCATTCGCCTTGGAAAGTGCAGTGTCTCAGGCGGCCTCTGCCTGCGGTGGTATTGATGGTGTGATGGCGTCGGCTGGCATCATCAAATTATTGACTAGCGAAGAGACCAACCCAGATGATTGGGCGCGGATCCTTGATGTGAATTTGACTGCCAGTTTTAACCTTGCACGATTTACTATTCCATATTTACGAAAACGCACACCAGGGTCAATTGTGATGATCTCCAGTCAGATAGGGCTCGTTGGACATCGTAATGCGGCGGCGTATGCGGCATCTAAATCAGCTATTAACGGTTTGGCGCGCTCGATGGCACTAGAACTTGCAGGCGCAAACATTCGGGTTAATGCGATTGCTCCAGGCCCAATCGCAACAGACATGACTGCTGAGACCCGGGCTAATGAGGACAGGTCCAATGCTTTGCTGAAGGGAATTCCTCTTGGGCGGTTCGGTAAGGCAAAAGAGATTGCCAACCTTGCTGCATTTTTAATTTCGGATGCATCTTCATTTATTACTGGGCAAGTAATCGTAGCTGATGGTGGGTTTACAGCGCAATAATCATAGACCCAAATATGATTTTTTTAAATTGCTATTTTCTTTTAACTCATCTGCACGACCTGACAAACTGACAGTGCCTCCTTCAAGGACATAGGCGCGGTCTGCAATGGCAAGTGATTGAATTACATTCTGTTCAACTAGAATGATGGACAAGCCGTCATCGTTGATTTTCTTGATCAAAGTAAACATTTGTTCCACTAGAAGGGGCGAAAGGCCTAGTGAAGGCTCATCAAGCAAAAGGATGCGCGGATCGCTCATCAAGCCGCGACCAATTGCAACCATTTGTTGCTCTCCACCTGAAAGTGTTCCTGCGGTTTGGCGAATTCGTTCCTTAAGCTTAGGAAAAATCTCCAGTACTCGCTCAAGATTGGTTGCGCGGTTAGGCTTGCCACGGCGGTAACTGCCCAGCTCAAGGTTATCTCTTACTGATAGGTTTGGGAACAGCTTGCGTCCCTCAGGGACATGGATGAGCCCCATTTCGACGATCTCGACTGGATCACGGCCTGAAATAAGCACATTATCAAAATAAATCTCACCTGATGTTGGTTTGATAAGTCC
>JAFMEA010000122.1 GCA_017856985.1 Planktomarina sp. | reverse complement strand
TTATTTAAGACTAGTATTTGCCGCGCCACTTAAGAGACTGCTTGTTCAAAACTACTAAATCAGTGTCGCCTGAAATTATATTATTACACAAGTCGACTGCGTTTGCAGCTTGGTCGTGGGTCAGGTTTTTATATGCGGGTCGAAGTAGGTGATCGTACCAGACACCACCGCAAACGGCGTCGAGTACAATGCGTTGAAAGCAGTGATCATTACGCACTGGCCAGTGCCTGTGTGACGTTCGTGCAAGATTTGGCATGATCTCTTTTGTCAGTACCATATATCGCGATACCAGATCGGCGGTGCGCATTGGGTGTCTCCATTTTCAAACTAGAACTTAACAATATTACCGTTTCTGTGAAGTCTTAATCGATAGAAGTGGCGCTATTTGGATTACTGGTATCTTTACGGATGCGGTTCTGGTCGGCTAGGATTTGGGCCAATAACTGAGGGTTTTCTTGAACGCGTTATTTAGTGATTTTAAGCCTTTTCCTCAGAGGCCTATTTTCGGCAGCACTAGTTTAGCTTTCTTTTGACTTGATCCGTGTTCTCGTTGATCTGACAGAACCTGATAGGTGAATTAAAATGAATCTTGCTGACTTTGAAGAAAATCTAATCTTTTCAATTATGCGTGATCTCACTGGAGAATTTGATCACGTGGAGGTGTGCCAACGCATTTACAAATAAAATTGTAGAATATCGTTATATATCTCTAATAGACGACTACTTTAGGATTTCTTGGGATGATGTTGCCCTTTGCTTCAAGCAATCTAAAACTTCACCTATTTCGACGTTTTGGTCCTGCCAAAGGACTAGTAAGTGATACAGAAGATCAGCGGACTCATTGATCAGTTCGGCCTTATTTCCAGTTGCTGCGGCTAGGGCGACCTCGACACCTTCTTCCCCTACCTTTTGAGCTATCCGTTTTGTACCTTTTTCAAATAGTTTTGCTGTATAGCTTTCATCTGAATGATGTTCTGCCCGGTCAGCAATTTTTTTGTTCAAAACGTTCAAAAATTGAATGTCAGTTTGGTTTTTGTTATTAAAGCAAGTGTCCCATCCTTTATGGCAGGTTGGGCCAATGGGCTTGGCGGTTACTAGTAAAGTGTCTAGATCACAATCAGCCTTTAAATCAATCAACCTTAGATGATTTCCACTGGTTTCGCCTTTGGTCCACAAGGTTTTACGATTACGTGAATAAAAGGTTACTAGACCTATTTCCTGAGTTTTGGATAATGCTTCCACATTCATAAATCCTAGCATGAGCACCTCTTTTGTCTCTGCGTCTTGTATAATGGCAGGGATCAGGCCATTTACCTTTTCCCAGTTCAGATTGGTTGGGTCAAATTTTGTCATGGCCTAATACGAATGCCTTTCTGTCGCAGAAATAACTTTAGTTCAGAGATTGAAATAATTTCTTTATGGAAAACGCTTGCAGCAAGGGCTCCATCGACGTTTGTATCAGTAAATACATCCTGGAAATGGCACATCTGGCCAGCACCCCCACTCGCAATAAGGGGAATGGTGGTGGCATCTCGAACAGCGTTTAATTGCCTGAGATCATAACCCTTACGAACACCATCTTGGTTCATGCAGTTAAGAACGATCTCGCCAGCCCCCCGTTCTGCTACTTCGTGCGCCCAATCCAAAGTATTACGATTGGCCTTTTGCATTTGATCGGGGCGCCCTGTGTATTGGTAAATTGAATAATTACCATCACACTCCTTACTATCGATGCCCACTACGATTGATTGAGAGCCAAAAGCTTCCACTAGCTCGTTTATAAAGTCTGGTCGTTCAAGTGCCGGGGAGTTAATTGATATTTTATCGGCTCCACTCTCAAACCGTTTAGCAGCATCTTCAACGCTGCGAATACCCCCAGCGACACAGAACGGGATTGCTAACTTCTCAGCAACGGCATTTACCCAATTTGTATTGATAGTTGTGCCATCGGCACTTGCGGTAATATCATAAAAGACCAGTTCATCGGCCCCTTCATTTGAATAACGTTCCGCCAAATTCAAGATGTCACCAACAATCTCGTGATTTTTGAATTGAACTCCTTTAACAACCTTACCATCCTTAACATCCAGGCAGGGGATAATTCGTTTAGAGAGCATCATTATTCCCTACAATTTTAAAAGCTTCCGCCAAGGTGAATTTATTTTCGTAAAGGGCTTTTCCGATAATGACACCCTTCGCGTTTATAGCCTTCAGGTTTTCAAGGTCCGTTAACGAAGACATACCACCAGAAACTTGAATTTTGAGATTGGGAAATTTATTCTGAAGGTCTTTATATAGTCCTGTATTTGGTCCTGTTAATAGGCCATCACGGGAGATGTCCGTGATGAGAAAATGTTTACTTCCCATGTCTTTAAACTGAAGAATGGCATCATCCAGCAAAAGACTAGACGTTTTTTGCCAGCCATTTGTGGCAATATAGGCCTGGTTGCCTTGCAGTGCTACATCAAGTGCAAGGGTGATAGCTTCGGAGCCAACATCATCAAGCAAGCCTTTGATGATATTTGGCATCTTAACTGCTAGTGAGCCGATAACTACTCTGTTTATGCCCGCAGCGAGCAGTGATTTGATATCAGTTTCTTTTCTTAAACCACCGCCGGTTTGAACTTTAATGCCAACTTCATTTGCAATATCTACTATCAACTGAGCCTGTTGGGGGCTGCCTTTTTTTGCTCCATCAAGATCAACGATATGTAGCCATTGAGCTCCTTGATTTTTGAAGGCCTGCGCTTGTAAAAAGGGATCTGTTTGATAAACAGTTTTGGCAGAAAAGTCACCTTTTTCTAGCCGAACACATTGGCCGTTAATCAGATCTAAAGCAGGATAAATAATCATGATAATTTCAAAAAATTATTTAAAATGGTAGCACCAACATCGCTAGAACGTTCTGGATGAAATTGGCAGCCCCAGAAGTTCTCTTTGCGAACGGACGCTGAAAAGGTTGTTCCATACGTGGTTTCAGCAAGAGTTGTCTCTCCCAGGGGGATGAAATAACTGTGCACAAAATACACATAGGAACCCTCATCCAAACCCTTTAACAAAGGGTCATCTGATAAGTTTTCCAATTGGTTCCAGCCCATATGTGGGACAGGAAGATTTGGTTCTGACAAAAACTTATCAGCCATACCTTTAGCCAAACCGAGGCCTTGAGCAACCCCTTCAGCGGATCCTTCAAAATAGAGTTGCATCCCTAAACAAATACCCAGAACAGGTTGACTTAAAGATTTAATAGCATTGATTAATTGGTTTTTTATTAGGCCAGACATGGCAAAATCAAAGGTACCTACACCAGGTAAAATGATACGATCAGCTTTTGATATTTCTTGTAAGTCACTACTAACATTAACATTTGCGCCAAGTCGTTCGAAAGCGAATTTCACCGAAGCAATATTGGCACAGCCGGAATTCACAATAACAGTCTTCATTAAAGCATACCTTTTGTAGATGGTAGATCATTACCCTCAACCTTTGTTGCCAATTTCAAGGCTTTTGCTAAACCTTTGAAAATTCCTTCTGCTTTATGGTGGTCATTATCACCTGTTACATCCACATGGATGGCTGCCTTTAAACTTTCAGCAAAGCTTGAGATAGCGTGACTTATCATTTCAGTAGGTAGTTCGCCTAACATCGCGCCCTCAAACTGGCAGAAAAATTTGGAAAGTCCCCGACCAGATAGGTCAATCAAAACATCGGCCCGTGTTTCATCCATGGGCACAGAAAAACCATAGCGACCAATGCCGCGCTTATCACCAAGGGCAGCACGGAAAGCCTCGCCTAAGGTGATCATACAATCCTCAACGGTATGGTGGGCATCAATTTTCAAGTCACCTTGGCATTTAAGAGTGATAGAAATCATACTGTGTTTTGATAGTTGTTCCAGCATATGGTCAAAAAAACCAATACCTGTTGAAATATTGATAGGGTGGGCTTGATCAAGGTTTACGCCGGCAAAAATGCTGGTTTCTTTGCTGGTTCGTTCTATCTCTCCTGTCCGCTCTGGAATTAAGGGAGCCTTAAGATCAAGGGCTGCAAGTAAGAGGTTGTTTTCCGCTACAGTGCCTGCAGATATGCGCAAGCAGCCCTCAAGGCTTTGGTTTAGATTTCGTACGATAATGCGGCTTTCAAACAAGTGCTTTTCAAATGCAT
>JAFMEA010000121.1 GCA_017856985.1 Planktomarina sp. | reverse complement strand
ATCTCCAAGCTTGGTTCTGGGCTGATATCGCTAGGCAATACTTGTTAGAGTTACATCACTGATTTACGTTTTTTCATACGAAGTTTTTGGGTTGCTTCATCTGTGCCGTCATGATCGGTTCCTAACCAAACATCCAAAGGCATGTCCATGTTCCCATAGTTACAATCAAAGTATTTGTGGTGTAATTGATGATGAAAGTCAGCAGAGTCCAAGATTTTGGTCTCCTTGTTCATAATCTTTTCAAACCCTGAATGGGTAAATGCCGGGTTTAACGTCACCAAAATAAGGTGAATGATTACAATGACTGGATCAGTTGGGATGATGAAATGTATCAATGGTGATGATTGGTAAATTAAGTTTTCAATCGGATGCATCGAAATTCCTGACCACGGTCCTGTATTGACATTTCTGTGGTGTGTAATGTGAACGTGTTTGTAGAGAAAAGGGTGATGCAGAAGACGATGAATAAAATAGAAATGGATTCCACGGATAAGTGGGAAGCATAGAATCCAAGCAAAGAACTGAATGGGATGTTCGGCAAATGGGGCAACGCTAATCCATTCATTTGCCAGGGAGTAGAGGTACAAAACCTCGTAACCAGTCCACACGGTTACTCCACTTGCGATGCTCCAGAATATATTGTCATAGACTTGATCGTTAAATTTGAAGATTTTGTTATTTGTTGCCATCTCGCGGTTTAGGAACTTGAACCTGTCACCCTGTGCTTTACGGACGTGTAAGTATAGGTGCAGGGATCCCGCCACTAAAAACAAAAGAGCGGTGTTGCGAAGGAAAATTAAAAGGACCCAGTCAAAAGTTACGTGCTGCATTGTTTGAACGCTGGGCGTCAGATATTGATGTATTACAAATCCCAAAATTATGAACATCAAGAAACGCGAAATGCTAATCCAGCGTCTTATCATCCAGGTAAAAACCTTCAACGGGTGAATAGGCCAATCGAAAAGTGGGTTATATCTGATTGGTTCGTCTGGACTGTAGTTCCATATTTTTCGACCAGCAGCGTTCTCAGCCATCTTCTCCTCCTGTCAGCTTTTCCATAAACTCTTGCACCTCATTGGCTGCGTGAACCAAGTTCTTTTCGGTTGGAAACAGCCCAGAATTTACGTCAGAAATATAGTGTTTGAATGCAGCAACTCGCTGAGTCTGGAGTTCATCACGAATTTTTTTGAAATCGGCATACTGTTTTGAATGCCGGGGGAAATGGTTCCCGTCTCCCAAAATATCTTGGGCAAACAGAAATTGAAAATCTGCTTTTCCGGAGCCGATAGATGTAACAACGAGTTTAGTATTTCGTGCCAAAATATCTGTGATATTGTGGGGAACAACCTCCACCTCAACAGCCCAAGCACCGGCATTCTCCAGGGACCTGATTTGGCTATACAAATTTACTATCTGATCCTTTGTTTTTCCAACAGCCTTCAACCCGCCTGTCCATGTGCTTTTTCTTGGCACTAAGCCAATATGACCCTCAACAGGAATGCCAGCTTTTGCAGCCGCCTCGATGAAATCTAGTGACCAAGTCCCACACATGATTGAGTCTGCGCCGCATTCCATTGCATCAAAGCAAACCGATAGGGCTTCCGAAGTTGTGGTCGCAGCCTGCATTGGCATTGCAAAAGTCATGAATGTTTTGGGGGCGGCTTGCCTTATGCTGACAGCTAATTCTGGCCTTTCTGGATTATAACGGACATTGAGCGCGTCAATTCCTGCAGCTTCAGCCGCTAATGCCTCTTCAGATGTAAAGGGAAGGGTTTTTGAAAGCTGCTTTTTTCCCTTCAAATTCTGGAGGTCAAAAACTGTGTAGTTCCGGGTGCTGTATTCACCATTTATTGATACTACCGTTTTCAAATTTGTTTGTTTATCTCGCAGTCTAGTTTTGCTAAAAAATGTAATCGATTACATCAAAACTTTTTAGGTGGGTTTTGTCAATAACAAACACCTATTCTGTTGTTTAGCCCTTTATGTGATTTCCTGTTCGTAACAGACAAAAAATGATAGAGTAAGACCATCGTGATATATAGGGTTCGTTCGCTAAATGACTGACGCTTTTATCTACCCTCTAGCTTTTGTAGCGGGGGACTAAATAGTTATATATGTGCAGTCAGACAAATATGACAAATCAAAACGTTTTGATAAATTGAAAGAGAGCAAAAAAATAGCAAGAAAGCGCCCAACAATAAATGACGTTGCACAACTCGCTAATGTATCAACTGCAACTGTATCTAGGTGTCTTTCAAAGCCGGAACTTGTGCGGCCGGACGTCAGAACACGCGTTGAAGCATCTGTTGTTGAGTTGGGTTATGTTTTGGATGGCGCAGCAAAAACGCTAAAGACGCACCAATCCAAAACAATTGGCGTCATAGTTCCAACACTAGAAATAGGCGGCTATGCATCTGCCATACAAGCATTTGAAAAAACAGTTGCTGCTGAAAAATACACAGCCATTCTTGGGGTGTCTGACTTCGATGCTGACAAGGAGTTACAGCTTGCCCACAATCTTGCTGAAAAAGGTGTTGACGGAATAATGTTGATCGGTATGGACAGTGATGACAGGCTTATTAGCTTTCTTGAAAAGGTTCACATTCCTCACGTCAACTCGTGGCACTTCAGACGTGACTCAAAATATCACTGGGTTGGTTTTGATAATCGAGCAGCAATTCAAGCTATAACGAGTTATGTGTTTCAGCATGGGCACAGGGATGTTGTTTTTTTTGTCGGTGGCGCTGAGCATGCAAACGCAAGAACAGAATTGCGGCGACAGGGATTTATGGATGCGATTAGTGATTACAATTTGGAGTTCTCAGAGGGTTTGATTTTTGAGGTTCCGTATAATTCAAAAGCAAGCCAACTTGAGTTTCACAGGCTCTGGAGCCTAGGAAATAGACCGACTGCGGTGATATGCGCCAATGATATCCTTGCTATTGGCGTTTTACGTGCATGTAAGCAAATTGGTTTAAGGGTGCCAGATGACATTTCAGTAACCGGATTTGATGGCTTGGATATTATGGCAGACCTCTGGGCACCGATTACAACAATGGCTGTGCCGGCAAAACAAATAGGTGAGGAATCAGGTAATTGCCTCCTCAACTTGTTGACGGATAAGAATCCAAAAACGTTGACGGAGCTGCATTGTACTCTGATTGAAGGTGGGTCTGTGAAGTCGTTGATATGAAGTAATCAAACCGCTGCAAAGGGTGCTCTTACCTCCCTACGATGATAGCAACCCTGCCAGAATTAGCACTGCGTTTACCCTTTTGAGGCCGCATGACACCACCTAACTTCATTAGCTTGCTCATAGTTTTAGTTACTTGTGTTCTGGAACGACGCCGATATTTAGCTACTGTTACATGAGATCATGGGATTGTATTATTCCTAAGGGACCGCCGTTTAATCCGTCCCCCGCTCAACTAGTTGCCACTTGCAAGAATCATCTCTGCCGCTTTTTCTGCAATCATTAATGTTGGAGCATTTGTATTAGCAGAGGTTATTAGGGGCATAATAGAGGCGTCGACGACGCGGAGTCCTGCCACTCCGTGAACTAGCAAATCTGGTCCAACGACAGCAGCTGCGTCAATACCCATTTTACAAGTTCCAACCGGGTGATAGACGGTGCCGCCACCTTTGCGGATTGCGTCAATTATCTCAGCGTCGGTCTTTACTTTTGCGCCAGGTATAATTTCGGTATCCCACAAATCCCGAAATTTTGGTTGTTTATATATTTGTCGTAGGATTTTGATGCCCTCGACCATAGTTTTTTGATCCAGCTCATCAGCAAGATAATTAGGTTCAATCTTGGGGTCTGCGGTTGGGTCTGGATTAACAATTTCAATGGATCCACGTGATTGGGGGTGGCATTGCCAAATCGCGCTAGTGAAACCGGGGTAACGGTGTAGTGGCTCGCCTGGCTTATCAACTGAGAGTGGCATCACAAACAATTGTAAGTCTGGCTGGTCTGTTGGAGCAAAGTCAGTTCGCATCGCTCCACCAACTTGCCCAGCACCTACGGTCAGTGCCCCGCGTCCACGAAACGCCCAATCCAAACCCATCTTGAGCAGTGAAAATGGATTGCGGATTTGGTTGTTAAGAGAAGCGCGCGATCGCATCTGCACAATTGTGCGCATCTGGTAATGATCTTGAAGATTCTGGCCAACACCGGGCCTGTCAACAACTACGTCAATACCATGTTTTTTCAACAGTTTTCCAGGCCCGACCCCTGATAGTTGGAGGATCTGTGGCGATTGTATTGCCCCCGCAGACAAAATTACTTCAGTCTCAGCGTGAAGTACTTGCTTTCGTCCCTCTTGGACTATTTCAACGCCAACAGCTTTTTTGT
>JAFMEA010000120.1 GCA_017856985.1 Planktomarina sp. | reverse complement strand
AGGCTTTCCACTCGGGCGATTTTCTCATCTTTTTCGTAAAGATCAAAATAAACTGAATTCATGAGGTGTGGTGGACCAAAGAAAAACCTCTCATACAGGGCTTGCCGGCTACCGAACCCTGACACTGCAATGTCATGTGCCAATCGGTACAACCCCACCCGATCCCTGCTGTCCATGTTGGTTAGTTGAAAGTACTTTAAGATGTCGCCTTCCATCTCATTACTAAAATCTGCCTCAGTCGGTGTTGCCATTAAGGATGAGGAGCCAAGAAGCTGTAAAATTTCTACCATTCGGGGGTACATTTTTGGAAATAGGTTGCGCGACGTGTCTAATGGGCCTCGCAGGGGAATGAAATTGCCCCATTGGTCTTGATGTGATTGCTGTTCGGCTGAAAAAAGCAAGGCACGTACAGTCTCTGTCATCATCATAACTTCTGAAATCATGCCCTTTGTGGCTAGGTCTTTATCGCGACCGGTAGCTTTAGCAATTGCGCACATCATTCCCACCATAAACTCAGCCTTTGCCAGCTTTCCACAAGCAACTTGATGAGCCATGTGAACGATTGCGTTTGTAGTGTTAAATGCTTGGTTGCAGAGGCCTGGTTCACCATACATGAAAATACGCTCCCAGGGTACAAATACATCCTCAAAAATTACAACTGCATCCATTTCTTCATAGCGAGATGATAGGGGCGCATCGAAGTGGGACTTCCCATGGTCATAGGAGTCTCGGCAGATTAATTTTAGTCCTGGAGTTGCTATCGGAATTGCAAATGCAAATGCAAATGGAATATTACTCGGATCAGCCCTCAAGACTGTGGAAGGAAATACCTCTATTTCATCTGCCAGTGGACCCAGAGTAGCGAGTAATCGAGCGCCCTTTACTACTATTCCGGCATCGGTCTCCTTTACCACATGTAAGGCAACTTCTTGGTCAAATTTACCAGTGTTAAATTGTGAGTGGGACACTGATGGATTAATTAAAGTATGTGTGAGAACCTTGTCATTAAGTCTGACCTCATCGTAATAATTTACCATGTTTTTGGCAAAGTCAGCCTGCCCAACGGTCCCTTGTGCAAGAAAATCTGTGGCATGGGCAAATGCCATCAAAGAGGCGTTTTTGTAGTCAGGGGTGCGTCCAAACATACCATTAGACCATTTTGCCCATTCATAAAAGGCACGACCACGACTTAGCACATCTTCTTTTGATTTGGGCGCCATGTGAGATTTAGCACATCGGACCCCATTAGCATCTAGAAATGTCACGTTATCTCGATATGCATCTTCATGCTGGCGATCGAGAAAGCCGGCTAAGGAGGCTGCACCACCACTAATTCCAGGCTCAATTGTTACGTCTTTTACGCGGGCGCCACGGGTCCAAATTTCACGATCGTCGCGCAAGCCATGGAGATACTCAGCGCCCGTTCTAATTCCAGCGTTCTTCATGCTAAACCCTATTCCCTAATACTATTTCTGAGGTTGTTTTGTACTCATTTAATTTATCTAAAATACGGTTTAGTTCGCCCCACTCTTCAGGTGTGACTTTCTTCATAAATGAGTCGTGTATCTCTTCTATTTTTGGTAACATTAATTCTTGAAGTTCACGGCCGGCCTGTGTGGGCACAATGTAGACGAGACGTCGATCTTCAACTGATCGAAGGCGGCCAATGAAGCCTTTTTTTTCAAGCCTATCAAGAATTCCAACCAGTGATGGAGATGGAAGAAGTGTGATTTCTGATATTTGCTTTGATGTGAGGTGTTTTTGTTCCCAAAGAGCTCGCATTACCCGCCATTGTTGATCTGTAATTGCGTGTTCCTGAAACAAAGTGCGATATACCGGCATAATCCCGTCAATGGACCGGCTCAGTATCATTGGTAGGCTATCGAGAAATTTGGGCATCAGACCATTCTTATATTAATCATTAATATATTAATAATAAAACGAATCGCTTAGTGTCAACTAAAACACGTTGCTGGGTTGTTATTTGTTTAAGGACTGCGTTATTTCTTAAAACAAAAAGTGGAGGGAGTGCCAATGGCCCACCTTATAATTCAATACTCTGAAAACTTAGATAGTCAGGTTAACATGACCAATGTCTGTAGCGTGATGAGTGGCGTGATGCAGAAAACGGGGCTTTTCCCATTGGCGGGTATTCGGGTTCGGGCATATCCGGTGATGCACAGGTCTATTGCTGACGAGCACCCTGAAAATGCATTTTGTGATATGATTTTACGCATGGGTGAGGGGCGGACTGACCTACAAAAATCCAGAGTTGGAACTGACATTATGGCGGCAGCTGAAGTTGAATTCTCAGCGCAACTGGCCAACCCAAATTTTGCGCTTTCACTTGAAATAATTGTAATATCGAAATTACTTAGTTGGAAAAAAAATAGTATACACAACAGGCTTCGCCCCAATTAATAGCTGCACCGTTGCACAGGAGAAAATCATGAAATTTGCGACAATTAGATCCAATGGCGACCAGTTTTACGGTGCCGTTACCGATGAGGGCGTTATAGATTTGTCAGATAATTTTCCGCAATGGCAATGTTTAAAAGAGGTAATTGAGCATGGTGGCTTGCCGCTTCTGGAGGAGGCGGCCACGGGTAGGGATGTCAGTCACGCCAATGGTAGCTTTACCTTTGACATGCCTGTATCAAATGGTGAAAAAATAATATGTGTGGGCGTAAACTTTCCAGACCGAAATGCAGAATATAATGATGGATCACCGGCCCCAGCCAACATGTCTCTTTTTCCGCGCTTTTCGCGGGGGTTTGTGGGACAGGAGCAGGCCTTGGTTCGGCCACCTGAATCACATCAGCTCGACTATGAGGGCGAAATTGCAATTGTGATTGGCAAAAAGGGCCGCCGTATAGACCAAGCTGATGCATATAATCACATCGCGGCGCTGACACTTTGTAATGAAGGCACAATTCGTGATTGGGTTCGACATGCTAAATTCAATGTAACTCAGGGAAAAAACTGGGACAAATCTGGTGCAATGGGTCCCTGGCTGGTTCCCTTTGAAGACGCGTCACAGCTTGATGACATTTTATTAACTACACATGTGAACGGTGAATTGCGTCAAGAAGACCGAACCAGTCGGATGATGTTTTCTATCCGTCGTCAGATTGAGTATATCTCAACATTCACTACCTTAGTGCCTGGTGACATTATCGTAACGGGCACCCCGACAGGTGCTGGTGCGCGCTTTGACCCGCCGAGATATCTTAAACCCGGCGACGTGGTAGAGGTTACGGCTGAGGGAATTGGTACTTTAAAAAATACAGTTAAGGATGAGACATGACACCGGTCCAAATTACAAAGGCTGCTGAAAGCTTGCTTCAGGCAGAAAAAACACAAAATCAAATCAAACTACTGACTGCCGATTACCCAGATATGACAATGGATGATGCCTATGCAGTACAAAAGGCCTTGGTTGACTTGAAGATTGCGGACGGCTGTAAGTTAACTGGTTGGAAAATAGGGCTCACCTCAAAGGCCATGCAGGATGCTCTTAAAATAGATATCCCAGATAGTGGTATCCTATTTGATGAAATGCATTTTGAAGATAATAGTGTGGTGCCCAAGGGCAGGTTTATTCAGCCGCGAATTGAAGCTGAAATTGCCTTTGTGATGAAGGAGGGCCTTGAGGGTGCGGCCTCACGGGAGCAAGTTTTGGCGGCTACAAGTCATGTCTGCCCCTCGCTCGAAATCCTAGATACCAGAATATTGCGTATAGACCCAGTGACAGGAAAAACCCGCACAGTTTTTGATACGATTTCTGATAATGCGGCTAACGCAGGTATAGTGCTAGGCACTCAAAACCATGACCCAAACTTGGTAGACCTGCGTTGGGCTGGTGCGATCTGTTGTCGAAATGGTGAGGTGGAGGAGACAGGCCTTGGAGCTGGCGTGTTAAGTGATCCAGTGATGGGCATTGTTTGGCTGTCGGAACGGTTGCAGGCATATGGCCAGTCAATTAGGGCGGGAGATGTTGTGTTGTCTGGCTCTTTTATTCGCCCCATTGAGGCACGATCTGGTGATGAATTTCACGCAGATTTTGGTTCTTTTGGAGAGGTTTCGATAAAATTTGCTTAGGTGGAATTTCAAGATCTAATTTCTGAACATCGAAAGATGTCTTTTTTTGTTGAATTAAGTCTTGGGAGTGGGGTCGTTTTGAGTTGATTACTAGTCGATCTCACAGGCGGCATCTAGAAGGCTCTTAAACTTTGAGCCTGTATCCACCGGTTTCTGTCACTAGTAATTCAGCAGCGCTAGGGTTGCGTTCGATTTTTTGGCGAAGACGATATATATGGGTCTCCAGTGTGTGTGTTGTGACACTGTTGTTATACCCCCAAACTTCATG
>JAFMEA010000119.1 GCA_017856985.1 Planktomarina sp. | reverse complement strand
GATGATCATGATGAGGAGGGTCACGATGATCATGACGAGGAAGGGCACGATGATCATGATGAGGAGGGTCACGATGATCATGACAAGGCGCCAGGTCATACCGAATTTCATGCAGAATATCTTTTAGAGTGTGCCAATCTAACAGAAATTTCTGCTATAACATTCTCTTACTTTGAAATCTTTCCCAATGCCTTGGAGCTTGAGGTGCAAGTGATTTCAGATAAGGGAGCGACTGCTTTTGAAATAGAACGCGATGTGGCAAAGCTTGACTTGCGTGGAATATTTTAGTTTTGATCCTGTCATTTGGTAATATCCGATAATCCAATCCTCAACATAAAGGATATCCACTACGAGTGGCCTGGCCGGATTCCGTTCACCTTAAATGTTCCAGATTTCTCAGTTCACCCAGCAGAATCAGTTCTTCTGCTGGGTGAAAGTGGGTCAGGCAAGTCTACGCTATTATCGTTAATATGTGGGACCATCATGCCATCTAAAGGCGTGGTGCAAGTTGCTGGAAATGATTTAAGTAAATTATCAGCGTCTTTACTTGATCAATTTCGGGTAGAGAAAATTGGAATAATTTTTCAGCAATTTAATCTTTTGCCGTTTGGTAGTGTTCTTGATAATATTTTGCTTCCGCTCAGCTTCGCACCAGAGCGTCGTGCACGCGTTGTACAACCCAAAGAAACGGCACGAAAACTATGCACTGATCTCGGGCTACCAGATAATTTATTAAATATGCGTGCAAGCACATTGAGTGTGGGACAACAGCAACGTGTTGCAGTTGCCCGTGCTATGATTGGAGAACCTGCATTGTTAGTTGCAGACGAGCCGACTTCTGCTCTCGATGAGTCTACCCAAATAGCATTTCTCGATCTACTTTTTACTCAATCCCAAAATAATAACACCTCGTTATTAATGGTCAGCCATGACGAACGCCTATCCAAATATTTTGATCGAGTAGTCAGAATGACTGAAATTGCTAGCTTCGGAAAGACAACTTTATGATCCTACGCCTCGCCTTAGGTTCTTTAATTGCGCGTGCTACGACAGTTGGGATGACTATACTTGCAATTGCGCTGTCGGTAGCTCTTTTCCTGGGAGTTGAAAAAGTTAGAACAGGTGCAAAGGCCAGTTTTGCCGATACCATTTCCGGAACCGACCTTATCGTTGGTGCGCGTTCAGGCTCTGTTCAATTATTACTCTATTCGGTATTTCGTATTGGAAATGCAACAAATAATCTTACTTGGTCAAGCTACAAGGATGTAGCTTCAAGACCCGAAATAGCTTGGATCGTTCCAATATCTTTGGGCGATAGCCACAAACAGTTCCGCGTGATGGGCACGACGCCCGATTTTTTCAACCGATATAAATACAGGTCAGGTCAGTCTATTGAATTCGCTGATGGAAAAAATATGTCTGACCTTTTTGATACAGTAATTGGCGCAGACGTGGCCGCTACTTTGAACTACAGCGTTGGCGATCCGATTGTAGTCGCGCATGGACTGGCATCGTTCACTGAACATAAGGATCAGCCCTTCAAGATATCAGGCATTCTAAACAAAACTGGTACACCAGTTGACAGGACAGTAATTGTTGGTCTTCGTGCGATTGAGGCAATCCACGTTGATTGGCAGGAGGGAGCTCAGGTTCAGGGACAAACGACGCCAGTTGATGTAATTCGTAAGATGAAATTACAACCAAAAGCAGTGACGGCAGCCCTTGTCGGAATTGAAAACAGATTACAAGTTTTTGGCCTTCAAAGGGCTATAAACAAATATAATAAGGAACCACTTCTTGCAATTTTACCTGGTGTAGCTTTGCAAGAACTCTGGCAAATTGTCGGTATCGCTGAAGTGGCATTAATCGGTGTGTCAGCCATGGTCGTAATTACTGCCCTAATAGGTATGATGGCTATGATTTTTTCAAGTTTAAACGAGAGGCGCCGTGAAATGGCTATCTTCCGAGCAATGGGTGCCCGGCCTCGTATAATCCTTGGCATGTTAATTTTGGAGGCAGCAGTGATAGCCAGTATTGGTGCGATATTTGGGTTAGCGCTTATGTATTTAGGCCTCTATATCGCTCAACCAATTATTGATGCAAAATTTGGACTGTGGTTGCCAAGCAAAGCGCCAACTTTAAATGAATTTTTGGTTCTTGCCGCGGTCATAATTGCTAGTATCATCGCAAGCTTGTTGCCAGCCCTGAGGGCTTACCGACTATCACTGGCTGATGGTATGCTTGTACGAATTTGATGGGGTTACTATTCATATGATACTATTAAGGCGAACATTAATTAAGACTACTCTTGCTTTCACGATACTACCACAGGTTGGATCAGCCGAAACGCCTCGCGAAATAACCTGGGATGATTTGATACCCCCTGGAGTGCCCTACTCTGAAATAATTGCTGAGGGGGAGCTAGATGAACAAAATGATTACTGGCAACCAATTTTTGATGAAAATGCCACAAAGTTAAATACCGCACTTAATAATGCACATATTAAAATGCCTGGATTTATAATACCAATCGATATTTCTGGTGAAGGTGTCACTAGTTTCGTACTTGTGCCATACGTTGGCGCTTGTATCCATGTGCCGCCACCTCCGCCCAATCAATTGGTATTTGTATCGACCAAAGTCCCATGGCCAAGTGAAAGGCTTTGGGAGGCTGTTTGGGTTACTGGAACTATGCAAAATCAGCTGCAATCCACTGAAGTTGCGGATACCGGCTATTCTTTAGAGGCAGACCAGATAGAGGTTTATATATGGTAAACAAATATCCAAACAGACGCAGCTTTCTGGCAACTTTTGGTACCTTTTCTCTTTTGCCAGCAATAGCACAGGCTGAAGAATTTATTGACTTGGAATGGACCGATCTTCTACCAGCAGGACAAGCAGCGCATTCGCCTCAGGCCAACAATATCATTCAGCACAACCAAGACTCACTTTTAGCCCAACAACCAAAATCAAAAGGCGTGCGAACAGATTGGAATGGTCAGGTTGTTCGTTTGCCCGGGTTTATTGTACCAATCGAATACTCTGGTGACAGCGTTACAGCATTTATTCTTGTGCCATTTTTGGGTGCTTGTGTGCACGTGCCACCCCCACCAGCCAATCAACTGGTATTTGTGACAACGCCAAAACCTTACAAGAGTGCTGGACTGCATGCGCCTGTTAATGTGATCGGCATGTTCGGAACTGCATCACAGTCAACTCAGCTTGCAGATATTTCTTACGCATTATCTGCAGACACTATTGAACCCTATGGAACTTAGTAGAAATTCACTTGGTCCCAAAATTAAACAGCCTAGAATGGAAAAGGTGATCTCGAGGTTGGCGGTATTAAAACTTTTAACTCTTTACCCTCCGCAACAGGGATACATGTAAATTTGAAATTGCGAAGCCCGACAGCGTTAAGCTCAATTCCACTGTTCTTTGCATCAGCAAAACAACTAGCTACGTCATTGTAACGAAGCCCGCTATCAAGTACGCTACCACTCACAATCCAAACGAGTAAGAATTTCATTAAACCAATCCTTTATTAAGAATGCTGAAGGGTAATAGTTATAATTATCACGATTTAACCAACAGGATGCAGGTATATGACCTTACAGTTTAAGAATCTTTCGAGCAATGTAGGTACCAAGCAGAGCTGAGGCGCCTGTAAGAACTCCTCCCCAAATCATATCAACGACAACAACACTTGCCGACCATCCCTGAAGAGTTGCCATGTTAGTCAAATTATATGTACCGTAGGCAACAAAACCAAGCACAAACCCATTGAGAGATATAGTTTTTAATGACCCTTTTTTTAATGAAGGTAACACTACTAAAATGGTGACCCCCAACGGATAAATTAAATAAAATAATGCCGCCGGAAATATTATGATATCCTCTCTCAGAAGATCGCCAATATTTGGTTGATAAAAATAACTAAATGATTGTGATAACCAAATAACATCAATAAATAGAAAAACGCTTGTCACAGATAAAAAAGTCGCAAAAGTTAATTTCATTTGATTTTCCAAGGTATAATTAATGTTAATGTCAGTAAAAAAGAGGTATTACTCCTTTGCATTTCGCACCCAAAGCTTAACGGCCCCATAGCCATCTCTAAGAGACGCAAAAAATACAAACCAATAAAATCTCATGACGTTAAATATTCCAGTTTTTATTTTCAACTGTTCATATTTATCCAGGCCACATTGGGTTATTATGTACTTGTTACTCATTAAATGCATCCTCATGCTCTGAGCTGCTGTAATCACTGGCCACATATTCTTTTTATGTGTTTTTTCCAATATCGAAATTTACGGAGCACCCATCTGTTTTCGTTAAATTTTTAGTTAGGCCATATTAACGCGATTATATAAAAGATAACAATTGCCCCTACATCTTCAA
>JAFMEA010000118.1 GCA_017856985.1 Planktomarina sp. | reverse complement strand
GATCGGTTTTATTTATCAATTGTTGCGGGCATGCGGTAACTGCCCATCTAATCCAAAATCTGTTGTCTTTTGGGCTCTTTGTTAACGGCACAATTGATGTTGTGTATATCAGTTTTCACCCATTCACCGCCGCGCCAAACATATTCATATTCAACAACCTGCCCCAATGCGAGGCTTAATAAGCGCGATGTTTTTGCAATTGGCTGCCTGTCCAGGGAGATATAGAATGTTTTTACGCACCAGATATCATCGCCATTGACTGAAAGTTTGGCCACCATCTGGTCGGCGGCATTTGATTGGCAATATGGAGAGTCAGTCGCGGCATTATCATTAATATTTATAATTCTAACGTCGGCGCCAAACCATGATGTTTCAATGAAATAGCGGTGATCACCGCATGAAATATCATGTCCCCCCTCATTCGCCGCCTTAGCCGGGTAAACACCCATACTGACAACCATAATAAATGGTAAAAGAAAAAAGGAGCGTATCAATTGACCAGCCTTAAATTAAAATCATAAATTTGAACTTTGATAATCAGTATTTGATGCTGCACATATAAAATTATCAAAAACCACACCAAAACTTAGTAAAATTCAAAATGGGTGTTTTAAGGTTTAGATCTTAAGAGTTGGTGGTCAAAGTGAAAAGCCAATTCATGCGCTCTTTTCAGTGGCAGTTGCGAGAACACACAGCAGTTCAAACATGATGGATACCCCCACCCATCCTGTTCCCCCTGTTGGGTCGAAAGGTGGAGACACTTCGACAAGGTCTGCACCAATTAAATTAAGCCCCGCCAGCTTGCGGACAATGCGTTGGGCTTCATATGAGGTGAATCCGCCGATTTCAGGCGTTCCTGTACCTGGCGCATAGGCCGGATCAATCGCATCAATATCGAAACTGACATAGGTTGGGCTATCGCCAACGATGTCACGCGCCTTCTGCATGATGGCATCCAGTCCGGTCTCATAGACTTCATCTATAGTGATGATGTGAACGCCATTCTGCCGTCCCCATTCAATATCTTCGCCATCATACATGGTGCCGCGAATACCGATTTGCACAACGCGCGTCGGATCCAAAAGCCCCTCTTCGATAGCGCGGCGAAATGGGGTGCCATGGGTGAATTTTGAACCGCCAAAATATTCGTCAAAAAGGTCAGTATGCGCATCAATATGAATCATGGATAATGGGTCTTTGCGCTTGATCCCCCGCAAAATGGGAAGTGACACAAGATGATCGCCGCCACCGGTCAACGGCACAATATTCTTGCTATGCATTTCACTGTAAAAATTGGTTATGCGCGTCAGGCAATCTTGAATATCGGCTGGATTAACCGGGCAATCTCCTAAATCAGCGCAATTGACCAGTTTGAACGGGTTGACCCCAGTGTGGGGATGAACCGCCCGAATCATTGTTGAAAGATCCCGCAATTGTCTTGGTCCATGTCTGGCACCGGGGCGGTTTGTCGTGCCAGCATCCCATGGCACACCAACCAACCCAATATCGACTTTTGCAATATCTGGATGATTCAATGCAATATTTGGCAGGCGCATAAAGGTAGGAACCCCTGCAAAACGCGGCGAAACCGCTCCTGAAACAGGTTCAAATGATATGGGTGTGTCGCTCATGGTCACTTTCTTTTCTGATGAAATATGTTGTGTCATTACACCATCTGTAATCATTGACCAAAAATTTCAGTTTTGTAAATGTTGACTTATAGAAGTTAACATTGATGAGATTCGGGCTATTGCCGACACGGTCATTGCCCTTGATGCTTGGTAATGGTTTGCCGGCTTTCTCTTACCGAAGATGGCAGGTTTGTTTTTGCATAGGGATCAATTCTTTGATGCCGCTTAGAGCGTTTCAAAGTGAGTCCGCTGAACGTCAAGCCTGGGTGACTGGCTAAATTAAAATCGACATGGACGATAATCTGATGTCAAACTCTCGATACAGGCTTGTTGTCGTGATAGACAAATTTAGAGCTCAAAAATTAAATGTTTAGCTTATCATATGGAAAAATTATTGATAAACCAAACTAATTTGAGTGAGATAAAAAAATGGCTGAAGAACATGATTTAAGCATGATGGAAAACCTTTATTGGTGGGGTATCCCCACTCTTTTCAGGTGCCCACAAGACAAGCTTGAAACTGCTGATATTGCCCTTGTTGGGGTTCCTCATTCGACTGGCAATGGAACAACTGAGCGTGATCAACACTTAGGTCCACGTGCCGTGAGGAATGTATCCGCACTACAACGTCGAACGCACGGTGATTTCAAGATTGACCCATGGAATGAAGCAAAAATTATAGATGCTGGTGATGTCCCTTTCCCGCGGGCAAATGATAATGAACATTGCATTGAACAAATAACAAAGTTCTATAGAGCTATTGATAACTCTAATACCCGCCCCGTTTCAATTGGGGGTGATCATTCGATTACTGGAGGAATCATACAAGGGCTTGCCAGTGGAGTTTTGACAAAAGGTGAAAAGATCTGTTTTTTACACCTAGATGCTCATACCGATGTTTTTACTACTGTTGACCATTTTCTTGGTGCGCAAAAATCTGCAGCCCATTGGGGGGCGTATTTGCCTGACCAGGGTATGGTTGACCCAAAAAACTCAATGCAGATTGGTCTCCGTGGACATCCAAGGACACTTGATTGGCTGCAACCGTCCTATGACTATGGTTATAATATTGTGACTATGAAAGAGTACCGCCAACGTGGTGCTTTTGATGTTATAGAACAGGTAAAAGCAGTATTGGATGGAAGACCCGTATACATAACGTTTGATCTTGATTGCCTCGACCCTTCTGTCGCGCCCGCAGTTTCTAACATTGAACCAGGCGTCAAAGGCTTTTCTGTTGATGAAGCGATTGAACTTATGCATGCAGTTAGAGGGATGAATATAATTGGTGGTGATGTAGTTTGTTTGATGCCAACAAAAGATAGTCCAAATCAGATAACTGCAATGGTTGCAGCTGCTGTTATGTTTGAAATGATTTCCATGATAGCTGAATTAAAAATAAAAAACGCGATAGCTTGATGGTAATTTAACCTGAGGAATTCTTCTGGAAGCGTTTTTTATAATTTTAGTCCTTTCTGCGGCACTTATGCATGCATTCTGGAATCTTATTTTAAAGAAAGCCCAGGATAAGGCTGTTGCTGTGATGTCAATTTTTTTCAGCAGCCTGCCTTTGGCTTTGGTTGGCCTTTGGGTTGGAGGGCTTCCAAAAGTGACGGCTCTGCCAGTGATTTTGCTGAGTGCAATATTGCAAACTGGGTATAGCATATCACTTTTCAAAGCATATGACCGGGGCCAGTTAAGTAGCGTGTATCCAGTTGCTAGGGGCTCTGCACCTGTATTTATTTTTATTGCAAGTTATATCTTTCTTGACCCTGAGATTTCAGTAAGAACTTTTGTTGGAATTCTGATTATTTGTGTCGGGCTAATTGCTTATGGCCTAGTTCAGTTATGGCAAAATAAGGAAGAGAGCCAACAACTTGCTGTTGCAATAATTACAGGCTTATTTATTGCTTCATACTCAATCACGGATGCTTATGGTGTTCGCTTGGTGGGAAGTGCCTTGTCCTTTTTTGGAGCAATGGCCTTGTTTAACCGGCTGTTCCTGTTTTTGTATCTGATTGTATTTGAAAGAAACTTCTTGCCACGCCTTGTCAGGGGTTATCGACACAGCTTTATTCTTGGTGGCTTGATTTCTTTTGCCTGCTATTTGATTATTTTGGAAGCTTACAAGCATTTGCCGGTGGCGTTAGTTTCTTCCTTGCGGGAGACTTCTATCCTGTTTGCTATTTTACTTGGTGCTGTGTTTTTAAGAGAAAAAATGACCAGAGATAAGACTGCTTTAGTTCTGGTTTTAGCTCTCGGTATTGTTTTTCTTTATTCACCATAAAACATAAAAAAACCGGCGTGCGATTCTCTCGCACACCAGTCGATGTCAACCAATTCTATTTCTTTGGCTCTGTTTTCCCATCGTAACGTTCTTTCCATTTTTTAACGATGCGATCTTTATTGGCAGCTGCCCAAGCAAATTTGTTATCGATCAACTTAGCGTTAACCTCTTTAAAGAAATTTGGAAGTTCTGGATCTGGCGTAATTTTGGATGTATCGGCAATAATCGATTGACGCTCACCAAAAAGTTCCATCCCTCTTCCAAGTGTCCAATCTATAAGGCGCTTCGAGTCCTCAAGGTTTTTTGTACCCTTCATGATTGCTACAACCTGCATCTCCCAACCAATCCCCTCTTCAGGAATAATCATTTCCATTGGGGCACCGGCTTTGATTATTTTGATGGCCCGGCCTGGCCAAGAGATGCCGATAGGAAATTCACCAGAGCCAGATTGCTTACAAGGCTTTGAGCCTGAGTGAGTGTAAACACCTAT